>NZ_JBHTVQ010000043.1:0-72773 GCF_042792855.1 Streptomyces sp. NPDC056600 | reverse complement strand
GCACATGGATGAGGGGCCCTCCGACGGAGGGCCCCTCATCCATGTGCCGCGGCGCTCAGTCGATGCCGCGGCAGATGTGCGGCTCCGAGCCGTCGTCGTCGAGGTCCCCGGCGAGCAGCCAGGCCACCCAGCGGGGTGCCTCGCGTGGATCGCCGAGGGGCGGCAGGGTCGCAGCGGCGGTCTTCTCGCGGTCCGGCAGATTCGTCTCCATCGACGACTCCTTTTCGGTGGGCAGGTCTTCTCTCCGCTCGAGGCGGTCAGGCGTGACAGGAGGGCAGGCCTCCGTGGAAGGCGACCATCTCCTTGAAGGACTCGGCGACGTCGATCCGGGCGCCCGGCGCCAGCCCCTCCAGCTCCGCGTACGCCCGGTGCAGGTTGCCCACCAGGCGCTCGGAGTCCAGCAGGCCGGCGAACGCGCCGAGGTCGGCCTCGCGGGCGGCGGTCAGCGCGCTCACTCCGCGGCGCAGCCCGTCGCGGGCGAGCTCCGCCAGCCACCGCACGTACGCCTCCGTCTCGTCCAGCAGCTCGGGGCCGCCGACCTGCCCGTGTCCGGGGACGACCACCTCGGGGGCGAGGACGCGCATCCGGGCCAGCGCCTGGAGCGAACCGGTGATCGAGCCCATGAGGAGGTAGGGCGTCACCCCCGACCAGACGACGTCGCCCGTGAAGAGCACCCCGCGCTCGGGGACCCAGGCGACGACGTCGTTCGGGGTGTGGGCCGGGCCCACGTCGAACAGCTCGGTGCGCGGGCCGTCGTCGCCGTGCAGGGTGAGGCGGTCGCGGAAGGTGAGGTCCGGAGGGGTCAGGGGCGTGTCGCCCCACTCCACGCCGGGCCACAGGTGCCGCAGGCCCAGGCCCGCCTCGCAGATGTCGGACCGGGTCCCCTCGTGCGCGACGACGACGGCGCGCGGGACGAACTGGCCGTTGCCGAAGGTGTGGTCGCCGTGGAAGTGGGTGTTGACCACGTAGTCCGGTCCCGCCGGCACCACGCGCTCCACCTCCGCGCGCAGATGCCGGGCCCGCTCCTCGGTCGCCGCCGTGTCGACGAGGACCGAGCGCCCGCCGCCGACGACGAGTCCCGCGTTGTTCAGGCACCAGCCGCCCTCCGGCTGGACATACGCGTACACGTCGTCGGCGACCCGCGTCAGGCTGCCCGGCGCCGCCTTGGCCGCCCCGGGGGAGGCCGGGGCGGCCGGGGCGGCGGGGGCGGCCGGGGCCGGCGCCGTCACGCGGCGGCCCTCGGCGCCTCGGCGGCGGGCAGCGAGCCGAACCGGCCCAGGTGGAACAGCAGCGGGTCCGGCGCGGGCGCGCCGCCGGACAGCGCCACCACCCGGCCGATCAGCAGCGTGTGGTCGCCCGCCTCGTGCTCGGCGTGCAGCACGCACTCGACGTACGCCTCGGAGGCGGGCAGCACGGCGTTGCCGGTGACCCCCTCCACGGCGGACAGCCGGCGCATCGCGGCGTGCCCCTCCGGGCGGTCGGGCCGGCAGAACTCCTGCGCCAGGTCACGCTGCGCGTCGGTGAGCAGGTTCACGGCGTAGCTGCCCGAGCGCGAGATGCGCGGGCGCATCCGGCCGTCCGCCTTGACCGACACCAGGATCAGCATCGGGTCGAGGGAGACGGAGGTCAGGCTGTTGAGGGTCATCACGATCGTCTCGTCGCCACTGCCCTGGGTGAGCAGGGTGACGCCGGTCGGGAACCGGCCCATCGCGGCCCGGAAGGAGGCCACGTCCGGTTCGGCCAGCGTGGCGCCGGCGGTCACAGCGGGGGTCATGTCGGTACTCCGTTTCAGCTCGTCCACTCGTTCACTCGTCCGGTCGTCCGTCCGAGGCGGCGGTCAGTAGTTGCCGAGCCCGCCGCACACGTTCAGCGCCTGCGCGGTGATGGAACCGGCCGTGTCCGAGGCGAGGTAGCCGACGAGTCCGGCGACCTCCTCGGGTGTCGAGTAACGGCCCAGCGGGATCTTCGCGTTGAAGCGCTCCTGGATCTCCTGCTCGCTGACCCCGTAGTGGCCCGCGTAGCCCTGCCGGACCCGCTGGGCCATCGGCGTCTCGACGTAGCCGGGGCAGACGGCGTTCACGGTGATGCCGGTCGGGGCCAGCTCCTTGCCGACGGCCTTGGTGAAGCCGATGACGCCGTGCTTGGACGCGGAGTAGGGCGCGGCGAGCTCGACGCCCTGCTTGCCCCCGGTGGAGGCGATGTTGATGATCCGGCCCCACGAGCCCTCGCGCATCAGCCCGGTGGAGAGCACCTCGCGGGTCACCCGGAAGGTGCCGTTGAGGTTGGTCTCGATGACGTCGTCCCACAGTGCGTCGGACAGCTCGGCCGTCACACCGCCGCCGCCTCGCCCCGCGTTGTTGACGAGGATGTCGATGCGCCCGTACTCGGCGACCGCGGCGCGCACCGCCTCCTGGATCTGCGCCGGGGACGTCACGTCGCACACCGTCCCCGACACCTCGCGGCCCAGCTCGCGCTGCTCCTTGACCAGGGTGCGCACGTTTTCCGCGTCGCGGGCCACGCCGAACACCGCGACCCCCTGCCCGGCCAGCAACTCGGTCACGGCCAGGCCGATCCCGCTGGTCGCGCCGGTGACGAAGGCGACCCGTCGTTGCACGTCTGTCATCGCGTTCTCCCCATCGCTCGTGTGGCTCGCTCGTGCGGCTCGTCGGTCCGCTCCACTTCGGCTCGACGGTGGGCCCGCCGCCTTGCGGGGTTCTCGGCCCGCGGTGGAGCGCCCCTGGAGGACAGACGTTCGAGCGTGGCTCGACACGCGGCCTAGCCGGGGCCGTCAGGTTGGGCGTAATCGATGCCGTGGCCGGGCGGACACCCGGCCTGAGCGAGGAGGCCCCGTGCCCGAGCAGACGCAGACGCTGCCTGATGTCAGGAAGACGGTGACCGTCGCGGCGACGCCCGACGAGAGCTTCCGGATCTTCACCGAGCGGCCGGCCGACTGGTGGCCGCCGAGCCACGTCCTGGTCCGCAAGGAGCGGGCCGGTCTCGCCTTCGAGCCGGGCGTGGGCGGGCGCTACTACGAGTGGGACGTCGAGGGCACGGAGATCGCCTGGGGCCGCATCCTCGAGTGGGAGCCCGGCCGGCGGCTCGTCATGACCTGGCGCATCGACCCCAACTGGCAGTCCATCCCCACCGACGACGGCGCCAGCGAGATCGAGGTGGACTTCGAGGCCGTGGACGAGGGGCACACCAAGGTGTCGCTCGCCCACGTCAAGCTCGACAACCACGGCCCGGGCGCCGAGCGGGTGTTCAAGGCCCTCGACGGACCCAGCCCGGGCGAGACGCTGGAGCGCTTCGAGCGGGCCGTCGCGAACGGACCGGCCGCGTGAGCGTCGACACCGGCGTCGCCGCCCACGCGCCGGCTTCCGTCTCCACGGCGCCCGCATCCCTCGCCGCCCCGTCGACCGGGCTCGCCGACGCCGCGGTCCGGCTGCGGGACCTGGCCGCCGCCCACGCGGCGGACGCCGACACCGCGCGCGGCCTCTACCGCGAGGTCACCCACGGCATCCGCGAGGCCGGGTTCGCCCGGCACTTCGTGTCCGCCCGCTTCGGCGGCACCGAGGGCACCTTCGCCGAGCTCACCCGGGCCGTCATGACCGTCGGCGAGGGCTGCGCCGCCTCCGCCTGGTGCGCCTCGCTGGCCGCCTACTCGGCCCGCTTCGCCGCCCACCTGCCCGAGGCCGGGCACCAGGAACTGTGGGGCGCGGGGCCCGACACCGTCGTCGCCACCGGGCTCGTGCCGGCCGGCCGGGCCGTCCCGGAGAACGGCGGCTGGCGCCTCACCGGCCGCTGGGCGTACGTCAGCGCCGTGGACTTCGCCGACTGGGTGATGGTCTGCGCCGCCGTTCCCGGCGGAGGCGGTGAGGGACCGCCGCAGCTGCGCTTCTTCACCCTGCCGCGCGGGGCGTACAGCGTGCTCGAGACCTGGGACAGCATCGGGATGCGCGCCACCGGCAGCCACACCGTGGTCGTCGAGAACGCCTTCGTGCCGGAGCACCTGACGTTCGACCGCACGGACATGCTCACCGGCCGCAACGGCTTCTCCCCGGTGCCCTCGCACAACGTGCCGTTCCAGGCCGTCGGCGGGCTGACCTTCATCGCGCCCGTGGCCGGCGCCGCGACCGGCGCGCTGGCCGCCGTCGCCGACTCGGTCACCGGACGCCGCCGCACCCAGACGGCCGAGCTGACCGTGGTCCGCGCCTCCGGCCGCGTCGATGCCGCGCGCCACCTGGTGGAGCAGAACGCCCAGGTCCTCGACGGGCGGCTGTTCACCCCCGAGCACATGGCCCGCAACGAGCGCAACGCCACCTTCGCCGCCGAGATCCTGGGCGAGGCCGTCACGCTGCTGGTCGGAGCGGCCGGCACCGGCGGGCTCGGCGAGAAGCACCCGTTGCAGCGCCACTGGCGCGACATCACGTCCGCGACCAGCCACGTCGCCCTGCAGTACGACACCGCGGCACGCAAGAACTACTCGGCGGTCCTGCTCGGCCCCGAGGGGTGAGGGCCGGCGGGCACAGGGGGCGTCCCACCGCGGGCGCCCCTTCGGCCGTTCGGCCCCCGCCGCCGCCCACCGTTCCCTTCCCGTACCTGTACACCCCAGCGGAGGATCGATCGTGACCGTCACCCAGGAGACGGCGCCCCAGGGCGGCGGCTGCCCGGTGGCCGGCGTCTTCCCCTTCAGCGGTTCCAGCTACCGGGGCCCCGCCCCGGTCTGCAGCAGCCTGCGCGCCACACGCTGACGTCTCTGCCGGTGGTGCGGGGGAGTTGAGCGGACTCTCCCCGTACGGGTGGGGCGGCCCCGGTTCCCTCGGCTTCCGAGGGGCCGGGGTTCTTTGCGTGCGGAGGGGGCCGCCCGGGGCTTGCGCGGGGTGGGGCGAGCCGCTCGCCGCGGAGGAGCCGCCCCTGCGCCCGCCCGTGCCGCCCTCTGGGCGGCCCAGCCGCCCGCAGGGGCGGGGAGGTGGCCGCCGGCAGGGCCGGGGTGGACATGGGCGTGCCCGGCTCCGGGGAGGAGCCGGGCACGGGGAGCGGAGGGTCAGGAGGCCGGGGGAGGGGAGACCCAGGTGGCGGTGGAGCCGACCTCGGTGGGGCCCTGCGGCGGGACGCCGGCCTCGACGAAGACGAACGCGTGCGCCTCGGTGCTGAAAACGGTGCCGGAGACCTTGCCCAGGTGCACCGCTTGGGCGCGGTCCGGCGCGGTCCGGCGCGGCCGACGCCCGTCAGGACGGTCAGCACGGCGAACAGCACGCCGAGCAGCCTCAGCGTGGCCGAACGCGGACGCCGCGGCGGCGGAGTGGGTCTCAGGCGTGGACGGAGAGCCTTTCCTCAAATCTCGGACCGGACGGTGACGCTGTGGGGGAGGTGGGGGTGTGGGGGGCGCGGGGAAGCTTCTTGAGGTCGAAGCCGGGCTCGCGGCACGCCGCCGGCGACAACGCCGTGCCCGCGGCCAGCAGCCGCGCCGCGATCCCGTGGTCGGCGGGGCGGTTGACGGACTCGACGCCGATCAGCCGGCCCTCGCGGAAGCACAGGACGGAGAACCGGCCGCCCTCCACGTCGCCGAGGGTGACGGTCTCGTCGTGACCCGACGTCAGCCCCGCCATCTGCACCCGCAGCGCGTACTGCTCGGTCCAGAAGCGGGGCACGGCCGTGTACGGGTGCGGCTCGCCGCAGATCGCGGCGGCCACGCAGCGGGCCTGGTCGGTGGCGTTCTGCACGGACTCCAGCCGCAGCCGGCGGCCGGAGCGCGACTCGGGGAAGGAGGCGCAGTCGCCGACCGCCCAGATGTCCGGGTCCGCGGTGCGCAGGCCGGCGTCGACCACGACGCCGTCCTCGACCGCCAGACCCGCGGCGAGCGCCGGACCGGTGCGGGGCAGCACCCCGATGCCGACCACCACGAGGTCGGCGTCGAGCCGCTCGCCGTCCGCCAGCTCCACCGCGCGGACCCGCTCCTCGTCGTCGCCGTGCAGCACCGCGACCTGACGGCCGGTGAGGACCCGCACGCCCCGCGCGCGGTGCTCGGCGACGATCCGGTCGGACACGGCCGGCGTCAGCGCGCGGGCCAGCGCCCGGGGCCCGCTCTCCACCACGGTCACCTCGTGGCCGAGGCCGCGCGCGGTGGCCGCCACCTCCAGGCCGACGAACCCGGCGCCGACCACGACCAGGCGCAGCGGCGGACCCTGCAGCGCGTGCCGCAGCACCTCCGCGTCGGCCAGGCCGCGCAGCGTGCGCACCCCGGTCAGCGAGGCGCCGGGCACCGGAAGCGGGCGCGGGCGGCAGCCGGTCGCCAGGACCAGCGCGCCGTACGGCAGACGCAGGCCCGAGTCCAGCAGGACCGTGTGGCGCTCCCGGTCGACCGAGACCACCGTCGTGCCGGTCAGCAGCTCGATGTCCTGCTCGGCGTAGAACGAGGCGGGCCGCAGGGGCACGTCGTCGGCCGGCACCGCGCCGGTCAGGTAGCCCTTGGACAGCGGGGGCCGGAGGCAGGGGCCGGACGGCTCGTCGCCGACCAGGGTGACGCGCCCGGTGTACCCGCGGGCCCGCAGCGCGGCCGCCGTCTCCAGGCCGGCCTGGCCCGCGCCCGCCACCACCACCGCGTGCGGCGCCATCAGCTCTGCGCCTCGGGCAGGTGGACCAGCAGGCCGTCCAGCTCCTCGGTGACCGGCAGCTGGCAGCTCAGGCGGCTGAACTCGGTGCGCTCGCAGGCCGTGCCGTACAGGACGTCGTCCTCGATCTCGTCCATCACCGGCAGCGGCAGGGTGTTCGCGCTGTCGACGTACACGTGGCAGGTGCCGCACTGGGCGGACCCTCCGCACTGCGCCTCGATGCCGTCGACGTTGTTCAGCTTGGCTCCGCGCATGACCGTGTTGGGAGCCTCGACGTCGACGACGGTGACTGTTCCGTTCGGATGCTTATAAGTGATCTTGGCCATGGCGGGGTCTCCTGAGCTGTCGTCCGTGCAACATCGGCCATCCGTGCGCGGGTTACGCATCCGAACTGTGGCGACGCCGCCTTCAGCGGCGGTGGAGGGCTTCTGGACCGTCGGGGCCGCTCCAGCCGGTCACCACCGCCGGTCCATCGGAGCGGCGGAGCGTGCCCGGCATGACTGTCACCGATACGACGGACCGGGCGGCCGCACGCCCCCGCGGGGGCGTGCGCGGACCACGCCTGGGCCTGGTGCTCGCCGCCTGCTGCCTGGGCCAGTTCATGAACGTGCTGGACGCCTCGGTGGTGAACGTGGCGCTGCCCGTCATCGCCGACGAGCTGGGCTTCACCCGGCACAATCTCCAGTTCGTCAACAATGCCTACACGGTGGTGGTGTGCGGGTTCCTGCTGCTGGGCGGGCGGCTGGCGGACCTGTTCGGCCAGCGCCGCGTCTTCCTGTGCGGGGTCGGCCTGTTCACCCTCGCCAGCCTGGTCGGGGGAGCGGCCGACGCGCCGCTCACCCTGGTGCTCGCCCGCGCCTTCCAGGGGCTCGGGGCCGCCGTCATGGCGCCCGCCACCCTGACCGTGCTCGGCACCACTTTCACCGAATCGGCGGCCCGGGCACGGGCGTTCGGCTGGTGGAGCGCCGTCTCCGGCGCCGCCGGCGCGATCGGCGTGCTGGTCGGCGGGGTGGTCGTGGAATGGTTCTCCTGGCGCTGGATCTTCCTGGTCAACGTGCCGATCGGGCTGCTGCTGCTCGCCGGGGTGTGGACGGCCGTCCCCGAGACGCGCCCGCGCCGCGCGGACTCCTCCGCACGCCTCGACCTGCCCGGCGCGGTGACCGTCACTCTCGGCCTGATGTCCGCCGTGTACGCGGTCTCCCAGTCGCACGCGTACGGCTGGGGCTCGGCCCGGGTACTCGTCCCGCTCACGGCGGGCGTGCTGCTGCTCGCCGCCTTCCTGCTGATCCAGGCCCGGTTCGCCCGCCACCCCCTGGTGCCGCTGGCGATCTTCCGTAACCGGTCGGTGGCGGCGGCCAACCTGGTCGCCTTCTTCGGGATCGCCGCCCTCTTCAGCACCTTCTACTTCTTCACGCTGGTCCTCCAGCAGGTCCTCGGCCACAGCCCGCTCAGCACCGGGCTCAGTTACCTGCCGCTGTCGCTCGGCATGGCCCTGGGCGGCTGGGGCATCGCGCCCCTCGTGCCGCGCTTCGGCCCGCGGCCGATCCTGCTGGGCGGCCTCGCCCTCGCCGCCGGCGGACTGCTGCTGCTCTCCCGGGTGGACGCCGGCTCGGCCTACCTCACCGACATCCTCGGCCCGAGCGCCCTGCTGGGCCTCGGCATGGGCGCCGTCCTCAACGCCACCACCAACGCGGCCACCGCCGGGCTCGCACCGCACCAGACCGGTCTGGCCTCCGGGCTGCTGAACACCACCCGCCAGCTCGGCAGCGCCGTCGGACTGGTCACCCTGGCCGCCCTCGCCGCCTCCCGCACCGACACCCGGGCGGCGGCCGGCGCCCCGGCGCCCGAGGCGCTCGCCTCCGGCTACGGCCTGGCGCTCACCGGGGCCGCCCTGTTCGCGCTGGCCGGTCTGACGGCCGCCCTGCTGGTGCCGGTCCGGAAGCAGTCCACCCCCTCTCGAGGCGACACCGAGAAGGTGGCGGCCTGACGAGAGGGAGGTTTGCGGTGGTGAGCTGGTACAACACTCAGCGGCCCGACTGGTCGCCCGCACCCGGAACGGACCAGGTCGAGCACGCGACGATCGAGGTCCCCCGCGACTACGCCGCACCGGAGGGCGAGCGGATCACCCTCGCGCTCACCCGCCGCCGGGCCACCGACCCGGCCCGGCGACGCGGCATCCTGCTGGGGGTCAACGGCGGGCCCGGCGGTGACTGGGGACGCGGCAGGGAGCTGCCCGACGCCTACGCCGTCACCCCCCTCGCCGAGGTGTACGACCTGATCGGCTTCGACCCGCGCGGCATCGGCGCGTCGACCAACCTCCACGCCGAGGTCACCGTGCCCAAGGTGCCCTTCGACTCCCGGCCCCCGGACGAGGCCTTCGAGGCGATCGCCGAGGACATGCGGCTGCGCGAGGAGGCATGCGCCCGCGCCGGCGGAGACCTGCGCCCGCACATCAGCACCCGCAACACGGCCCGCGACATGGACGTGATCCGCGCGGTGCTCGGCGAGGAGAAGATCAACTTCGTCGGCTACGCGTACGGCGCCTACGTCGGCGCCGTCTACGGAAGCCTCTTCCCCGCCTCGCTCGACCGGCTGGTGCTGGACTCCTGCGTCGGCCCCCACTGGACCTGGCGCGAGCAGTTCCTCCAGCAGGGCGACGCCGTGCAGCGCAACGTCGACCTGTGGGCGGCCTGGGCGGGCGCGCGTGACGGCGCGTTCGGCCTCGGCGACTGCGCGGAGCGGGTCCTCGGCAGCGTCGAGGAGGCCGTCGCGGCCCTCGAGCGGCTCCCCGAGGACGGCGTGCGGCTGCGCACCCTCTTCGACGGCGCCGTCGGCAACCGGGCCGCCGACCGCGGGCAGTGGGCCACCCTCGCCACGCTGACCGACGAGGTCCGCCGGGCCGCCGGGGCGGGCGACGTCGGCGCGTGCCGCGAACTCCTCGCCGAGCAGGGCACCTGGCGGCCCGCCGACAGCGAGGGCGACCTGCGCATCGGCGTGCTGGAGGCGATCACCCTCGAGCACGCCTGGCCGTCCGACCTCGAGGTCTTCTTCCAGGACATGCGGGAGTTCCGCAAGCGCTTCCCGTACGGGTACGGCGTGCTGAAGGCGTCCCCCTGGGTGGGCGCCTTCCGCGCCTTCGAGGCCCCCGAGGAGCCGACCGTCATCGCCCGCGACGGATACCCCGTCGGGCTGATCGTGCAGGCCGACGGCGACCCGATGGACCACTACGACGGCGGCGTCGCCATGGCCGAACTCCTGGGCCACCACCTGCTGACCGTCGAGGACTCCGGGGAGCACGAGGTCTACGTGCTCGGCGGCAACCCGCACGTGGACGAGATCGTCCACGCCTACCTCGTGGACGGCGTCCTGCCGCCCCCGCGTTCCTCCTGCCCGGGCCGCACCCCGCGCCCGGACGTCCCCGCCGACGCCGGCTGACCGGCGCCGCACCACCGTGCCACCTGTGGAGGTGCTGTCCCGAACGTGACCGATGGGGTCCAGGAGCCCCCTGCGTTCCCCCTCGCCGGCTCGTCCTACCGCTGCCCCGCTCCCCGGTACGGGACGCCTGACGGGCGCGGCACGGTCATGACGAGGGGGAGGGACCGGTGGACCGGCCCCTCCCCCTTCCCGTGCGCCGCGCGGTCGGGGAGGGCTCAGGCGAAGCGGACCTCGTGCGAGGCGGCGGGCCCCGCGGCGAACGCCAGCAGCCGGCCGCCCTCCTCCGCCAGCGCCTCGCGGTCGGCCTCCCGCAGCGGGCCGAACGGCTCCAGCACCAGGGCGGCGGCGCCGCGCGTCCGCTCCAGGCGCCACATGCCGGCCACGAAGCCGTCCACCAGGAACGTCGGCCGGATCAGCCCGTTGCGGGTGAACACCCGGGACCGCTGCCCCTCGGTGAGGATCCGTGAGCGGTCGGCGTGCGAGAGCAGGATGTTGTCGAAGTCCGGCAGGAAGCGCACCGGGGCAGGGGTGTCCGCGCCGGGGCGGGGCGCCTGGGGCAGGTCGAACAGCTCGCGGCCGCCCTCGTCGCGGAAGACCGCCAGCCGCGGCCGCAGCCGCTTCACCGCCTCCGCGAGCCGGGTCATGCCGGACCACACCTGCATGTCCTTCACCGAGGCCGGGCCGAACGCGGCCAGGTAGCGCTCGATCATGGTGTCCGGGGCGTCCTGCCCGGCAAGGGGCCGGCCCAGCCACGCCTCGGCGGTGGTGTGCGCGGCCTGGCCGCTCTCGCCCCACAGTCCGCGCGGCGGCACCTGAACCAGCGGCACCAGGTTACGCACGGCGTTGGCCAGGGCGAACGGGTCGCGCTCCGGCCACCGTTCGGCGAGCCGCTCGCCCAGGCCGCCGAGGGTCAGCGGTTCCCGCTCGAGCAGCTCGCGCCCCAGCGCCGCCACCTTCTCCAGGTCCAGCCCCTCGAGCTTGCGCCCGAAGGCGCCCTTGAGCCCCTGCCGCAGCGCGCCCGCCAGGACCGGCCGCAGCGCGACGCAGTCGTCGGCCGTCACCAGGTGGATCGTGCCGCGCATCAGCACCAGGCGTACCACCGCACGGCCGCGGACGAGTGACGCCAGGTCCTCCACGGCGAAGCCGGCCAGCCGGGTCCACAGGCCGACGTAGGGCGGGTTCGGCGCCTGGGCCTGCATGCCCACCAGGTGCGCGACCGCTCCCGCGGCCGGCAGCGTCGCCCGCTCCAGCAGCAACTGCCGTGCCAGCAGCGCCCGGTTGAGGGCACGCCGGTCCAGCACCTTCATGTCTGCCGTCGTCACGACAAGTCGTTCCTTCCTCGGGTCCACTCATGACAGCACGGTGGCGTCCCGGACCGTGCCCGGGACGCCACCGTCGTACCGCGACCGCCGCTCAGCTCATGCGCACCAGCACCGTGCCGCTGTACCGGCGCTCCTGGAGGGCGAGGAAGGCCTCCGGCAGCGCGGCCGTGCCGCCCTCGACGACGGTGTGCGGGAGGACGATGCGCCCCTCGGCGAGCCACGGACCCAACCGCGCGTTCCACTCCTCGATCTGGTCGGGGGTGTGCAGCGTGGCGAAGCCGCGCAGCGTCAGGTCCTTGGTGATGGCCTGCATCAGCGGCAGCCGCGGGCTGCCGCCGTCGCCCCCGCGCTGCCCGGCCTCGGCCTCGGCGAACGCGAAGTGGTTCAGGGTCACCTCGGCCTCGGGATGGGCCGCCAGGCGGACCTCCCGGCTGACGGCGGGCAGCTCGACGGTGCTCAGACGGTGCTCCTTGCGAGGTGAACGGGGAGGCTGACCAGGTTGTGGTTGACGTCGCCGGCCCGCCACAGCAGCTCGCCCTCCGGCACGGCCAGGCGTGCGTCGGGGAACCGGCGGGTCAGCTCCTCCAGCGCGACGGCCAGCTCCACCCGGGCCAGCGGCGCGCCCAGGCAGTGGTGGATGCCGTGGCCGAACGCCAGGTGCGGGTTGTCGGCCCGGGTGAAGTCCACCGACTCGGGGTCGGCGAAGACCGCGGCGTCGCGGTTGGCCGAGGCGAAGGAGAGGAAGACGGCGTCGCCCGCGGGGATCGTCACCCCGCCGATCTCCACGTCCTCGGTGGCGATCCGGGGCATGCCCGAGGTGTCGTTGCCGGTCAGGTTGACCGTGCGCAGCAGCTCCTCCACCGCTGCGGGCACCTCCTCGGGGTGCTCGCCGAGCCGGCGCCACAGGTCCTGATGGCGGTCGAGCAGGGTGAGGGCGAAGTTGGAGATCTGGCCCGCGGCCGAGTCGAAGCCGCCGCCCAGCAGGGTGTAGCCCAGACCGACGAGCTCGCCGAAGTCGAGGCGGTCCTCGCCGTGGCGTGCGGTGATCAGCGCCGACAGCACGTCGTCGGCGGGCGCCGCCTGCTTGCCGCCCACCAGCCCGGCGATGTACGCGCCGAGCTTCTCGCGGCCCTCGACGGCCGGCTCCTCGGGCCCGGAGACGTCGGCGATCTGCCGTACCCAGACCAGGAACTGGGCCCGGTCCTCCTCCGGGACGCCGAGCAGTTCGCAGATGACGCCCATGGCCAGCGGCGCGGCGAACCCCTCCACCAGGTCGACCGGCGTGCCGTCCGGCTCCTTCTCCAGGACGTCGAGCAGCCTGCCGGCCATCTCGCGCACCCGCGGTCGCATGCCCTCGATCCGGGCGGGCGAGAACGCCTGCTCGGCCAGGACGCGCAGCCGGGTGTGGTCCGGCGGGTCGAGCGAGACGATCATCCCGGGCGGCGCCTGGAACAGACCGCTGAACTTCGGGGCGTCGGGCGCGTAGGAGGCGGCCCGGCTGAAGCGGGTGTCGTCCAGCACCTGCCGGACGTCCGCGTGGCGGGTCACGATCCAGGCGTGACCGCCGCCGTTCCAGCGCACGCGCACCACGGGACGCTCCTCGCGCAGCCGCGTGAAGAGCGGGTCCGGACCCCGGTAACTCGTGTCCGGGAAGGGGAAGACGGGGAGTTCCTCGTCGCTCACCCCGGTTGATCGGGCGGTCATGGCAGTGCCTCCGGGTCTGGATGGGGATCGGGCGGGTCAGGCCGTCACGGCGGGCTGTCACGGCGGCCCGTCTGGCCAACGGGGCCAGGAAGAAGCGCAGTTCGTCGACGAGCAGGCCGGGCTGCTCCGGCGCGGGGAAGTGGCCGCCGCTCTCGTGGTCCCTCCAGCGGCGCAGGTCGGTGAACCGGTGCTCGCACCAGGCGCGGGGCATCCGGCCGTCCCTGGGGAAGAGCGAGGAGGCGGTGGGCACGCCGACCGGGTGGCGGCCTCCGCCTCGGCGGCGCCCCGCTCCCTGGCACCGGTGGTCGCAGTGGGTCCTTCCTGCTGGGCGGTCCGCGTGCGGAACCGGACGGACCGACAGTTCCCGCGACACGGTGCCAGCGGCGGCTCGGGCGCAGGTGGAGCCGGGACGCGGCGGCTCCAGAGGGCCCCGAGGAGGGCTCAGGCGGCCGGCCGCAGTCTTGCCGGATGGGTAGCGCAACGACGCAGGACGCGACCTGCGCGAGGGGCCCGCTGAGCGGGCTGCGGGTGGTCGAACTGTCGGCCATCGGGCCGGTCCCTTTCGCCTGCATGGTCCTCGCCGACCTGGGCGCCGAGGTGGTCCGCGTCGAACGGGCCGACGGCGTGCGGTCGTTCGAACGGTGGCACCGGGAACTCGACCGGGGCCGGCAGCGGCGCGTCGCGCTCGACCTCAAGGACGCGGACGACGTGGCGCGGCTGCTGCGCCTGGTGGACGACGCCGACGTGTTCGTCGAGGGCTTCCGCCCCGGCGTCGCGGAGCGGCTCGGTATCGGCCCCGAGGTGTGCCTCGGGCGCAACCCGGCACTGGTCTACGCCCGCATGACGGGCTGGGGCCAGGACGGGCCGCTGGCCCGCACCCCCGGACACGACATCAACTACCTGGCGCTGACCGGGGCGTTGCACGCGATCGGGGAGGGGGGCGGCCCGCCCGTCGTCCCGCTCAACCTGCTGGGCGACTTCGGCGGCGGCTCGATGTTCCTGGTCGCCGGCGTGCTCGCCGCCCTGTACGGCAGGGCGGCCACCGGCGCCGGGCAGGTCGTCGACGCGGCGATCGTGGACGGGGTCGGCGCGATGCTCGGCATGCTCACCGCGATGCGGTCCGCCGGGCAGTGGCGCGACGAGCGGGGGGCGAAC
The DNA here is from genome assembly GCF_042792855.1 of Streptomyces sp. NPDC056600. Classification (NCBI taxonomy): domain Bacteria; kingdom Bacillati; phylum Actinomycetota; class Actinomycetes; order Kitasatosporales; family Streptomycetaceae; genus Streptomyces; species Streptomyces sp. NPDC056600. The sequence continues at coordinate 58,546 of NZ_JBHTVQ010000043.1, read as the reverse complement.
CTGCTGGACGGCGGCGCCCCCTTCTACACCTGCTACCCCTGCGCGGACGGCGGCCACGTCGCCGTCGGCGCCCTGGAGGAGCGCTTCTACGCGGCGCTCCTGGACGGCCTCGGCCTCGACGCACGGGCCCTGCCCGACCGCGACGACCCCGCCAACTGGCCTGTCCTGCGCGAAGAGTTCGCCCGCCGGTTCGCCTGCCACGACCGCGACCACTGGGCGCGGCTGTTCGAGCCGACCGAGGCGTGCGTGACCCCGGTGCTGACCGCGGCCGAGGCCGCCTCACACCCCCACCACCGGGCCCGCGACAGCGGCCCGGCCGCCCCGGCGCCGCGCTTCAGCGGCGCTCGGGCGGAACTCCACCGGTAACCGGCATCCTGCACCTCCGGTGCTGTGAGGGCGTCCGGCCGTCCGCGGCGTTTTTCCGAGGGCCCCACCCGGCCCCCCCAATGATCTGATGGGTACACCATGGCTATTTCCTCCGAGCAGGCTCCGCCCACGGAGAAGGAGGTACCCGCGGGCGGGAGCACCGCGCCCGTCCCCGACGGCGCGGCGACGCCCGACCCGAAGCGGTGGATGGCCCTCCTGGTGCTGCTCGTCGCGGCATTCATGGACATGCTCGACGGCACCATCGCCAACGTGGCCTCCCCGTCCATCCAGCAGGGCATCGGCGGCGGCTGGTCCGTCATCCAGTGGGTGCTGGTCGGCTACCAGCTCAGCTTCGCCCTGATGCTGATCCTCGGCGGACGCCTCGGCGACATCCACGGCCGCCGGAAGATGTTCCTGCTCGGCGTGGTGGGCTTCACCCTCGCCTCGCTGGGCGCCGGCCTTGCCCAGGAGCCGTGGCAGCTGGTCGTCTCCCGCATGATCCAGGGCGCCTTCGCGGGCGTCATGGTGCCGCAGATCCTCGCCATCCTGCACGTCACCTTCTCGGGCAAGGAGCGGGCCGGCGCGTTCGCCATGTACGGAGGCGTGGCCGGTCTGGCCGCCGCCGTCGGCATGGCCGCGGGCGGACCGCTCGCCGAATGGGACCTCTTCGGCCTCGGCTGGCGGCTGATCTTCCTGATCAACATCCCGGTCGGCATCCTCGGCATGATCTACGCCCCGCGCGTGCTGCGCGAGTCGCGTGCCCCGCACGCCCTGAAGCTCGACGTCCGCGGCGTCGTCCTGGCCACCGTCGGCCTCATGCTGCTGCTCTTCCCGCTGCTGCAGGGCCGTGAGCTGGGCTGGCCGCTGTGGGGCTTCGTGTCGATGGCGGCCTCGGTGCCGGTCCTCGCCGCATTCGTCATGTGGCAGCGGCGCCGCACGGTGCTGGACGGCTCGCCGCTGATGGAGCTCGCGCTGTTCCGCATCCGCAGCTTCTCCTCCGGCCTCGGCGTCAACCTCGCCTTCTACGTCGGCATCGGCATGTTCAACATCGGCTGGACCGTCTACATGCAGGTCGGCCTCGGCTGGTCCCCGATGCGGGCCGGCATGACCAGCCTGTCCTTCTGCATCGGCGCGTTCCTGACCTCCTCGGCGGCCATGGTCGTCCTGGTGCCCAGGTTCGGCCGCAAGGTGCTGCAGGCCGGCGCGGTCGTCACGGTGACCGGCGCGCTGTACTTCTTGTGGGCATCGAGCCACTACGGCAGCTCCATCAGCTCCGGGGACCTCGTGGTGCCGATGCTGCTGGTGGGCCTCGGCTTCGGCCTGATCGCCGCCCCGCTGCCGCAGATCGTCATCTCCGAGGTGCCGCAGAAGGACGCCGGCTCCGCCTCCGGCATCGTGCACACCAACGCCCAGCTCGGCTTCGCGGTCGGCGGCGCGCTGGTCGGCGTGGTCTTCTTCGCGGGCCTCGGCGGCAACACCGGCTCCACGATCGACGACCAGGCCGCGAACCTGCGACGCGACCTGGTCGCCACCGCCCACCTCACCCCCGGCGAGGCCGACACCACCGTGGCCGCCTACCGCGCGTGCGCGGTCGACCGGGTCGAGGAGAAGGACCCGTCGGTGGCGCCCGGGAGCTGCGCCGCGGCCCCCCTGCGGGACGAGCGGTCGGCCCCGATGGTCGCCGAGTACGCCAAGGACGCGCAGGGCGATTCCTTCGCCCTCAGCCTGGGGACCACCCTTTGGGTGTTCGCCGGCGTGGTCGCCCTCGCCTTCGCGCTGATGTTCGCGATCCCGCGGCAGATGCGCCTGGAGGCGCCCGAGGAGGAGGAGAACGAGGGAGGCGAGGAGCCGCAGACCGCCACGGCCTCCTGAGCCACGCCGCACGCCTCGCACCACCTCCCGCGCGGCGGGACCGGACGGGACACGCGTCCCCCGGTCCCGCCGCGTCGTCCTGCGCCCGGTCCATCCACGCTCCAGCGGTCCTCCGGCCCGTCGCCGGACGGTGGGGGACAGCATCCGAGAGCGGCCGGAGAAGCCGGCACGCGAGAACTAGGGAGGGGCGATGGCCGAGCGGGGCTTCCAGCTCTACGACACGACCCTGCGCGACGGCGCCCAGCAGGAAGGCATGGCGCTGACGGTCGAGGACAAGCTCGCCGTCGCCCGCCTGCTCGACGGACTCGGCATCGGGTTCATCGAGGGAGGCTGGCCCGGCGCCGTCCCCAGGGACACCGAGTTCTTCCGCCGAGCCCGCACCGAACTGCGCCTCGAACACGCCGAACTGGCCGCCTTCGGAGCCACCCGCAGGCCCGGCGTCCGGGCCGCCGACGACCCGCAGGTGCAGGCGCTGCTGGACTCCGGGGCGCCCGTGGTGACCCTGGTCGCCAAGAGCCACACCGGACACGTCCTGCACGCGCTGCGCACCACCCTGGCGGAGAACCTCGCCATGGTCGACGACACCGTGCGTCACCTGGTGCGCGCCGGCCGCCGCGTCTTCGTCGACGCCGAGCACTACTTCGACGGGCACCAGCTGGACCGCGACTACGCCCTTGGCGTGGTGCGCACCGCCGCGGAGGCGGGCGCGGAGACCGTCGTGCTGTGCGACACCAACGGCGGCTCGCTGCCCGACGAGGTGGCCGCCGTGGTCGCCGACACGCTGGCGGCCACCGGCGCCCGGATCGGCATCCACTGCCACGACGACACCGGCTGCGCCGTCGCCAACACCATGGCGGCCGTCGACGCCGGCGCCGACCACGCCCAGGGCACCGCCCACGGCTACGGGGAACGCTGCGGCAACGCCGACCTGTTCACCGTCGTCGCCAACCTGGTGCTCAAGCGGGGACGGGAGATCGTGCCGCTGGAGCGGCTGGCCGCGCTCGCCGAGACCGGCCGCGCGGTGGCCGAGCTGACCCAGCTGCCCGGCGCGGTCGCCGCCCCCTACATCGGCGCCTCCGCCTTCACCCACAAGGCCGGGCTGCACGCCTCCGCGCTGCGCGTGGACCCCGACCTCTACCAGCACACCCGCCCGGCCCTGGTCGGCAACGCCATGCGCACCCTGGTCTCCGACATGGGCGGACGCTCCTCCATCGAGCTCAAGGCCCGCGAACTCGGCTACGACGTGGCCGCGGGCTCCCAGGAGGTGGCCCGCGCCGCGCGGCGCGTGAAGGAACTCGAGAACGTCGGCTACAGCTTCGAGTCGGCCGACGCCTCCTTCGAACTCCTGCTGCGCGAGGAGCTGTCGGGCGCCCCGCGGCCGCGCCCGTTCGCGGTGGAGTCGTGGTCGGTGGGCGTCCTGGGCGTCGGCGACGACGAGGTCCGCACCGAGGCCAGCGTGTCCCTGACGGTCGACGGCCGGTCCGTGACCGCCACCGGCCAGGGCAACGGCCCGGTCAACGCCCTGGACACCGCGCTGCACGCCGCGCTCGACCCGTGCTTCCCCGCCCTCGCCCGGCTGCGGCTCGTCGACTACCGGGTGCGGGTCCTGGGCGGTGAGAGGGGCAGCGGCGCCGCCGCCCGCGTCCTCATCTCCTACGAGGACGGCGGCCGCCGCTGGAACACCGTCGGCGTGGACGCCAACACGACCGCGGCGAGCTGGCACGCCCTGCTCGACGCCGTCCACTACGTCCTGCTCGACACCGCACCCGCCCAGGCGGCCCTGACGGCCGGGCGCCGCACCGCCGTCGCGCCCGGCACGGCCGGCGCCCCCGCCGCGGCGGACGGGTCCGAGCCGCTCCGCCCCTGACCGACGAGCCCCCCGACAAGCAGAGCTGGAGAGACAGTGCGTCCCGAAGACGTCTACATACGGGGGACCTCCACCCGGCTCCCCTCCCGCCTCACGCTCGCCGACGCCGTCGCCTCCGGCGCGTGCCCGCCGGGGACGGCCGCCGCCACCGGCATGGAGTCGGTGGCGTACTCGCCCGAGGAGTCGGCCGCCGAGATGGCCGCCGCCGCGGCCCGCACCGCGCTCGGCCGGGCCGACAGCGGCGGCGGCGACGTGGACCTGCTGCTGCACGCCGACACCTACCACCAGGGCCAGGACCTGTGGCCGGTCGCCTCGTACATCCAGCGCGAGGCGCTGCGCAACAGCTGCCCGGCCGTCGAGATCCGCCAGATGTCCAACGGCGGACTGGCCGCCCTGGACCTCGCCGCCGCCTACCTCACGGCCGGCCACGGCCGCGGTGACGCCCTGCTGACCACCGCGGACCGCTTCTGCGCGCCCGGCATCGACCGCTGGACCACCGACCCGGGCACCCCCTACGCCGACGGCGCCACCGCGCTGGTGCTCTCCCGGCGCGGCGGCTACGCCCGCCTGGTCTCCCTCGCGCTGCACGCCGACCCCGAACTGGAGCCGCTGCACCGCGGCGACGACCCGTTCACCACGGCGCCCTTCGGCCACCGCATGCCCGTCGACTTCGAGGCGGCCAAGAAGGCCTTCGTCGGCCGCACCGGCCTGTCCTACGCCATCACCCGCGCCCACAACGGCCAGCAGACCGTCATCAAGCAGGCCCTCGCGGACGCGGGCTCCGACCTGGCCGAGGCCGACTGGGTGGTGCTGCCGCACTTCGGCCGCCGCCGGCTGACCGCCATCTACTACAAGCCGTTCGGCATCGACCCCGCCCGCACCACCTGGGACTTCAGCCGCACCGTCGGCCACCTCGGGGCGGGCGACCAGTTCGCCGGCCTGGACCACCTCGTCTCCACCGGCCGCGCGGCGCCCGGCGACCGGGTGGTCCTGGTGAGCGTCGGCGCCGGCTACAGCTGGGGCTGCGCCGTCGTCGACGTCCTCGAGCGGCCCTCCTGGGCCGGGGAGAGTCCCGCCTGACCTGCCGCCCGACCTGCCGACCGGCCTCCGCGACCGCTCCGGCCCCACCGGCGGTCCACCGCGGCTCCAGTTCCGCTCCAGCCGTTCATGCCAGCCTCGAGTTCCGCCCTTCCGGCGGACCGTTTTGAAGGGAGTTTCGCCGTGGCACCGACCGCTGCGTCCGAGACCGAAGCTCTGCACGTCACCGAGCACTCCATCACCGTGGCCGCGCCGGCCGACACCGTCTACGCGCTGGTGGCCGACGTCGCCGGGTGGCCGCAGGTCTTCGGGCCCACGGTGCACGTCGAGGTGCTGGAGGAGGCCCCCGCCGAGGGCGGCGAGCAGCTCCTGCGCATCTGGGCGGTGGCCGGCGACCGGGTCCGCACCTGGACCTCGCGCCGCGAACTGGACCCGGCCGCCCGCACCATCACCTTCCGCCAGGTCGTCACCGCCGCGCCCGTCGCCTCCATGGGCGGCGAGTGGCGCCTGCGGGAACTGGAGGACGGCACCACCCACGTCACGCTGCTGCACGACTACCGCGCCGTGGACGGCGACCCGGCCGCCGAGGAACTCATCGAGCGCGCCGTGGACGGCAACAGCCGCGCCGAACTCCTCGCCCTGAAGAACACCGCCGAACTCGGCGACGCACGCGAGGAACTGCACTTCACCTTCAGCGACTCCGAGACCGTCTTCGGCGCGGCCGGCGACGTCTTCGCCTTCCTGGACCGCGCCGACCTGTGGCCCGAGCGCCTCCCGCACGTGGCCCGCCTCGACCTCACCGAGGACGGCACCGGCATCCAGCACATGGACATGGACACCGCGAGCCCGGACGGATCCACCCACAACACCACGTCGGTGCGCGTGGTCTTCGAGGACCGCAACGTGATCGTCTACAAGCAGCTCAAGGTGCCGGTCGCGATGAGCGGCCACACCGGGCGCTGGGTGATCGAGACCCTCGGCGACGGCAACGTGCGGGCCACCTCCTGGCACACCGTCACCCTCGACCCGGAGGGCGTGCGCACCGCGCTCGGCCCCGAGGCCACCCTCGCCGAGGCCCGCGCGCTGGTGCGCAAGGCGCTGGGCACCAACAGCTCGACCACCCTGAAGCACGCCAAGCGGTTCGCGGAGGAAGCGCGTGCCCGGGCGTAGGCAGGAGACCCCGCTCACCGTGATCAACCGGTTCACGGTCCGGGGCGACACCGGACGCTTCGAGCGGGCGTTCCGCGAGCACTCCCAGTACCTGCGGGGCCGGCCCGACTTCGACTTCCTGGTCACCGTCCGGCTCGTCGAGCGTCCCGACGTGTACGTGCACCTGGGGCACTGGCGGACCACCCGCGGCTTCCTGGACACCGTGCACGAGGACGACTTCCACGGCTACGTCAGGAAGCTCGGCCCCATGGTCGACGCCGAGGCGGACCAGGCCGTCAGCGAGGGCCGGGTGCTGCGCGGGGAGGCCCTGGTGGGTGCGGAGAACGTCGTCCTGACCCGGGCCAGGACCTTCGGCGGCAGCGACTCCTCCGCCTTCCGGCGCCTGTTCGCCGAGACCACGGAGTACTTCGCCGGACTCGACGGCTTCGGCGGCAGCGACCTGCTGCGCTCCACGCTGCACCCGGGCACCTGGACGGGCGTGCACTGGTGGCGCGACACCGGGGACTGCGAGCGGGCGCTGGCCGGCCGCGGCCACGTCTCGCTGCTCGCCCGGATGCGCAACACCGCCGACGTCGAGGTGGAACGCACCCGGCACGTCGCCTACGAACGCCTCCTGTCCTGAGGCGCGCACCCCGCCGGAGCCGAGGACCCGACCGTGCCGGACACGGCCCGGGGGCCTCGGCTCCGGCGCGTCCGGGACGCGAGCCCGCTTCGAGCGCCCGGGCGCAGGCTGTCGGCATGGCGAATCCGATGCGTATCGAGGTGGTCCGGGGCCGGCCCGACGCGGCCGAGCTGGCGGCGGTCACGGCCGTGCTGCTCGCCCTGTCGCGCCGCGTCGGCGAACCCGGCGCGCCGGCCCGGCCGGCCTACGCCGGCTGGACCGTGCGGAGCGACGGCCACCGGCCCGTGCCCGCGGGGACCACGCCGTGACCGGGAGCCCGCGGCGAGGCCGCACATCCACGCGCGGCGGAGCCCTCCTCGACGAGAGCGCCGAGGGACAGGCACTCCGCCCGCCGACAGCAGAGCCGGCCGCCACCCGTCCCGGAGGACGGGCGCACGGCGGGGAAGGGGGAGACGTGACCGTTCACCGGACGTTGACGGAGCACATCCGGGCCCAGGCGGTCAGGACGCCGGACCGGGAGGCGCTGATCCTCCTCACCGAGCATCGCGGCGGCCTGCGGCCCAGGACGATCACCTACGCCGCCCTCGACCGCTCGGTGCGCGGCCTGGCCGCCGTACTGGCCCGGCACGTCCGCCCGGGCGAGAGGGTGCTGGTCGCCCACCGCTCGCGCGAGCTGTTCGTCACCGCGTTCCTCGCCTGCCTCCACGCGGGCGCGGTCGCCGTCCCCGTGGCCCCGCCCGACGGGCGCGGCCACCACGACCAGCGGGTCGCCGGGATCGTCCGGGAGACGGCCGCGGTCTGCGTGCTCACCTCCACCGACGAGGCCGGCGAGGTGTCGCGGCTGCTCGCCCGCACCGGTCACGGCGAGGTCGTCTGCCTGCCCACCGACGGTCCGGCCGCGGACGCCCCGACCGCCGTCGGCCCCGGCTCCGACGAGCCGTCCGCGCCGGACGCCGACGCGGTCGCCTACCTCCAGTACACCTCCGGCTCGACCCGCGACCCGCGCGGCGTGGTCGTCACCCACCGCAGCCTGCTCGCCAACCAGCGGGCCATCCGGCAGGCGCTGGGCACCCGCGAGGGCGTTCGGGTCGGCGGCTGGCTGCCGCTGTACCACGACATGGGCCTGGTGGGGCAGCTGCTGCACCCGCTGTGGCTCGGCGGCACCGCCGTCCTGCTGACCCCGGCCGCCTTCGTCCGGCGCCCCGCCAACTGGCTGGAGACCATCTCCCGTCACCGGATCGCCGTGAGCGCCGCCCCGGACTTCGCGTACGAGATGTGCGTGCGCCGCGTCAACGACTCCCAGCTCGTCGGCCTCGACCTGTCCTGCTGGGAGACCGCCGTCGACGGCGGCGAACCCGTCGACGCCACCACCCTGGCCGCGTTCGCCGAGCGGTTCGCCCCGGCCGGGCTCGACCCGCGGGCACTGACGCCCTGCTACGGCCTGGCCGAGGCCACCCTGATGGTCTCCGGCTCCCGCGAGGACGGCGCCGCCGCACCGCTCCCCGTCGACGCCGTGGCCCTGGAGAGCGGCCGGCTCGAAGAGCCCGCCGGCCAGGTGCGCCTCCTCGCGCACTGCGGGCCGCCCGCCTCCGCCGACGTGCGGATCGTCGACCCCGACAGCCACGCCGAGGTCCCCGACGGCCACGTCGGCGAGATCTGGGTCAGAGGCGCCGGCGTCGGCCCCGGCTACTGGGCCCGCCCCGCCGAGACCAACGCCGCGTTCGGCTGCCGGATCGCCGGACAGGGCGGCGGGTACCTGCGCACCGGAGACCTCGGCGCCTTCCACGACGGCCTGCTGTACGTCACCGGCCGCCTCAAGGACATGATCGTGGTCGCCGGGCGCAACCTCTACCCGCAGGACCTGGAGCGCACCGTCCAGCAGGTCAGCGGGGTGTTCGGCGCGGCCACCGCCTTCGCCGTGCCCGGCGTCCGCGAGAGGATCGTCGTCGTCCAGGAGCTGCGCGCCGGCAGCCGCTACGACGTCGACCTGGCCGCTCTGGTGGCCGCCGTGCAGCAGCGCATCATCGAGGAGTACGACGTGCGGGCCGCTGCCGTCCTGCTGGTGCGGCCGGGCACGGTCCGCCGGACCACGAGCGGCAAGGTGGAACGGGCCGCGATGCGCCGCCTGTTCCTGCGCGGCGAACTCGCCCCGCTGCACCAGCGGGTGGAACCCGAGGTCGAGCGGCTGCTGGTGGCCGGGGGTGGGCGGTGACCGGCGCACCCGAACGCGCGGCCACCCTGGAGCTGGCGTTCGGCGCCCTCGACGACCCGGACAACCCGCTGGGCGCCGCGGCCCTGCTGGCCGCCGACGCGGCCGGCGAGATGCTGCCCGAGGCCGAGCGGGTGCTCGACGACTTCGGGCTCAACGCCGAGTTCGTCCCCGCCGACGTCGGCGGCCGGCTCGAGCGGATGGACCACCTGGGCAGACTGCTGCGCCCGGTGTTCCGCCGCGACGCCTCCCTGGGCTTCGGCTACGGCCTCAACTGCTTCTTCGCCGCCGCCCCGGTATGGACCGCCGGCGACGAGAAGCAGCGCCGGCACGCCGCCCGGCTCCTCCTGACCGGCCGGCGCATCGCCGTCGCCCGGCACGAGGTCGCCCACGGCAACGACTTCGTCCGCGACGAGTTCACCGCCCGGACCGTCCCCGGCGGCCTGGTGCTGGACGGCAGCAAGTCGGCCATCGCCAACGCCTCCCGCGCCACCGGCCTGGTCGTCTTCGCCCGCACGGGCACGGCCGCCCGCGGCCGCAGCCACAGTGTCCTGCTGCTCGACCGCGACGAGCTGCCCGCCGACCGGGTCACCGACCTGGCCCGCCGCACCACCACCGGCATGCGCAGCGCCGAGTTCGGCGGACTGGCGATCACCGACTGCCCGGTGCCCGCCGACGCGGTGCTCGGGGAGATCGGCGACGGCTACGAACTCTCGCTGCGTTCCTCCCTGCTGATCCGCGGCCTCATCCCGTCGATCGTCCTCGCGGGCGCCGACACCGCGCTGCGCACCGTGGTCCGCTTCGCCGTCCGCCCCCGCGCCGACGGCCGCTCCTCCCTGGACGTGCGGCACGTGCGGGACGTCCTCACCGGCGGCTTCCTCGACCTGCTGGTCATCGACTGCCTCGCCCTGGTCGCCACCCGGGCGCTGCACCTGCTGCCCGGGCAGATGAGCGCGTACGCGGCGGCCGCCGCCTACCTGGCCCCCAAGCTGGTCGCGGAGAGCATGGACGAGATGTCCTCCGTGCTGGGCGAGGAGACCTTCGCGCAGGACGGCGCGTACGGGATGTTCCAGAAGCAGCGCCGCGACCTGCCGGTCACCTCCCTCGGGCACGCCGGCAGCGCCGGCCGGCAGGTCAGCATCCTGCCGCAGCTGCCCTACTTCGCCCGGCACGCCTGGTTCGCCGACCCCGAACCGCCGCCCTCCCTGTTCCGGCACGACGAGGCGATCCCCCCACTCGACCTCTCGCAGCTGGTGCTCCTCGGCGACGGCGACCCGCTCGCCGCGACGCTGGTCGCCTCCACCGACCTCCTGGAGGCGGCCCGGCCGCCGTGCGACGACGGCGGCCCCGTCCTGCGGTTCCTGGTGCGGGTCCTCACGGGCGAACTCGCCGAACTGAAGAAGGCGTTCGAGGACGTCGCCGAGGGGGACCGCGAGGCGCTGTCCAGCCCCCGCAGCTTCGGACTCGCGGACCGCTACACCCTCGTCCTCGCCGCGGCGGCCTGCCTCGGGGTGTGGCGGGAGGAGCGCAGGGCCCCCACCGGCCCCGCGAGCGCCTTCCTCGCCACGCCCGCCTGGATCACCGCGGCGCTCTACCGCCTCGTCGAACGCCTCGGGCTGCCGCTGCCCGACCGTCCGGAAGGGCAGGAACGGCTGGTGCTCGACGAGGTCGTCGCGCGGCTGCACAACCGCCGCAGCTACGACCTCTACGCCTCCCGGCTCGCCTGACCCCCCGTCCCCCCGCAGAGCACGTCAGGGAGCACCCCATGAAGGACCAACCACACGGAGAACAGGACGACTTCGCCGTCGCGCACCGGGAATGGCTGAGCGAACGCGTCGCCCACTACATCGGACACCCCGTCGACGACAGCGTGCCGCTGGCCGAGGAGGGCTTCGACTCGGTCGCGGCGCTCAGCCTGTACGGCGACATCGAGGAGGAGTTCGGAGAGCTCATCGAACCCGACGACGTCCAGGCGTACCCCACCGTGCGCCGGCTCGCCGAGCTGCTCGCCATGCGCGGCGCGGGCCGGGACGGCCACCGGGTGCGGACGGCGTTCGTCTTCACCGGACAGGGCTCCCAGCACCCCGGCATGACCACCGGCCTCTACCGCCACTCCACCGGCTACCGGACCTTCCTGGACGAGGCGGACGCCGCCGTCCGCCCCTGGACGGGACGGTCCGTGGTCGAGCTGATCCTCACCGGCGACCAGGCCGTCCACCGCACCGCGCTGACGCAGCCCGCCCTGTTCGCCGTGGGCTACGCCCTGGCGCGCACCCTGGAGGAGGCCGGGGTGCGCCCGGTCGCCGTCCTGGGCCACGGCATCGGCGAGTTCGCGGCCGCCGCCGTCGCCGGCGCGCTGACCCTCCCGGACGCCGCCCGCCTGGCCTGCGCGCGCGGCGCCCTCATGCAGGAACTGCCGCCCGGCGGCGGCATGATGGCCGTCTGCGTCACCCCGCACGAGGCGGCCGAACTCGTCGCCGAGGAGCCCGCCGCCGGCATCGGCGCCGTCAACGCGGCCAAGTCCGTCGTGCTGTCCGGCGACCGGGCCGCCCTGGCCCGCATCGAGGGCCGGCTCGCGGAGCGCTCCGTCCGCTGCCGTCACCTGGCCGTCTCGCACGCCTTCCACTCGCCGCTGATGGCCCCGGTGGTCGCCCCGTTCGAGGCCGAACTGCGCCGGATCCGCGCGGCGGCCGCCCGGGTGCCGTTCTACTCGACGGTCCACGGACGGCTGACCACCGAGCCGCTCTACACCTCCTACTGGAGCGAGCAGATCACCGCGCCCGTCCGCTTCGCCGACGCGGCCCGCGGCATGCTCGCCCAGCAGACGCCGACCCACGTCGTCGAGATCGGCCCGCGCGCGGTGCTCACCCCCTACCTGCGGCGGATGGGCGGAGGCCCGCGCGGCCCTGTCTGCCTGCCGGTGTGCCAGGGACCGGAGAGCGACGCCGTCGACCTGGCAGGGGTGATCTCCGCCCTCGACGCCGGTCCGCTGGCCGCGGCCCTGCCGGGAGGCACCCGGTGAGGGGACGGACCAGTCGCCCGCTGGAGGCCGCGGACCCGGACGGCCCCTGGGACGAGGCGCGCGCCGAACTGCTGCGCACCGGCACCGTCGTGCTGTACGCCCGGATGGGCCCGTGGCTGCCCGACGGCGGCTCGGAGGCCGACCTGCGGCGCCGGCTGGGACGCGACTGGCGGCGCTACGAGAGCATGGGCCGGGCCCGCTCGCGGGAGCGGTTCGCGGCCTCGCGGCTCATGCTGCGCTGCTCGGCGGCCGCGGTCCTCGGCACCGCGCCCGAACTGGTCGACCTCGCCTACCAGCCGGGCGGCCGCCCCTACGTGCGCGGCTGCGACCAGATCGACGTCAGCCTCAGCCACACCGAGGACGTCATGGTCGTCGGCATCACCCGTCGGGGCCGGATCGGGGTGGACGTCGAGCGCGCCGACCGGCGTCTGGCGCACACCGGCTCCGAACGGCAGGCGTGCACCCCCTACGAGAAGGCACGGCTGGACGCGGGCGGCGAGGAGACGCGCAACGCCACCATGGTGCGGCTGTGGACCCTGAAGGAGGCCTACAGCAAGGCGCTCGGTCAGGGACTGCGCTTCCGGTTCACCGAGTTCGGCTTCGCCCTGGACGACGCCGCGCCGCGCCTGGTGCGGCCCGACGGCACGCCGGTGCCCGGCGGCGAGTGGCAGTTCGGCACCTACCCGGCGGGCGCCGGATTCGTGCTGAGCGTCGCCGTCTGGGACGCCGGGTTCGGCGACCTGGCGGACCTGTCGGTGGGCACCATGCTGGACGACGGCATGCTCGACGCGCTGCTCGGCGCCGGCGGCCCGGCGCGCGGCCCGGCCCGGTCAGGGCAGCCAGCCCGCCTCCTCGGCGATGCGGATGGCGTCGATGCGATTGCGGGCCCCCAGCTTGCCGACGATGGCCGTCAGGTAGTTGCGGACGGTGCCCTTCGACAGGTACAGGCAGCCGGCGATCTCGGCGGCGTCGGCGCCCCGGGCGGCGAGGCGTAGGACCTCCAGCTCGCGCGGTGACAGTGGGTTCTCCGGCGAGTCCCACGCGGTCAGCGCGAGCTGCGGGTCCACCACCCGGCGGCCGGACGCCACCGACCGCACGGCCAGCGCCAGCTGGTCGGGCGGCGAGTCCTTGAGCAGGAAGCCGGAGACCTGCGCCGACAGGGCACGGCGGAGCGTGCCCGGGCGCCCGAGCGTGGTCAGGATCAGCGTGCGGCAGCTCGGCAGCCGCTCGTGCAGCTCGGCGGCCGCGGTCAGTCCGTCGATGCCCGGCAGGTCGACGTCTATCACCGCCACGTCCGGCCTGCAGGCCAGCGCGGCCTCGACGATGGTGTCCCCGCGGTCGACGGTGGACACCACGTGCAGGTCCGGCTCCAGCTGGAGCAGCGCGACGAGCGCGCCCCGGACCATGTGAACATCCTCGGCCAGGAGGATTCTCACCGACAACATCCTTACCCCCGGTCAGATGGACGTCATGCCACAGCGGTTCTCTCCATGCGGGCCGGCTCGAACATCAGCGGCTCCGTCTCCTCGGCGCTCTGGGGCCGCAGCGGCGCCCACACCTCCAACAGGAATCCGCCGTCGTCCTGGAGGCCCGCGGAGAGCCCGCCGCCGATGGCGGCCGCCCGGGACCGCAGGTTGTCCAGTCCGCTGCCGCCCGAGTGGTCGGAGAAGATCCGGCCGTGCTCGTGCGGCTGGTCGTTGGTCAGACGCAGACGGACCGTTTCGTCGTCCATCTCCGCCTCGATGGAACACACCCGCACCCGGCTGTGCCGGAGGATGTTGGTCACGCCCTCGCGCAGCGCGGTCGCCAGGACGGTGTCGACGACCGGGTGCAGCCGACCGCACTCCACGTCCACCCGCGCCCGCACGTCGGCGGCGGCCAGCACCGACCCGGCGGACTCGGCCTCCTCGGCGAGGGACATGTCGCGGTAGCCGCTGGAGACCAGCCGCACGTCGGCCAGCGCCTGCCGCGCCACCTGGAGCACGGAGGCGATCTCCTTGCGCGCCGTCTCGGGCCGCGTCGTGATGAGCCGCTGGATGAGCTCCCCCTTCAGCGTGATGGCCGAGAGGCTGTAGCCCAGCAGGTCGTGCAGGTCGCGGGCGAACCGCAGCCGCTCCTGCGCGACGGCCATGCGGGCCAGCTCCTCGCGCGTGTCGTGCACCTCGCGGACCAGGTCCGTCAGGCGGGTCAGGCCGTAGATGACCAGACCGGTCAGCGTGCCGGCGAGGGTGTAGTAGACCACCAGGTCCACCGGCGCTCCCGCCAGCAGGTTGTACGCCGGGATGAACGCGATCAGTGCCGCGTAGCTCGGCCAGGCGTAGCGGGCCGGCAGCGTGAGCAGCAGCGAGGCCGCCAGCGGCCCTTCCATGCTGCCCCAGCTGACGCCGAACCAGGCCAGCGGCGCGAAGGTGAGCACCGCCTGGAGGGCGAGCATCAGCGCCTTCCGGGCCGGGGGCCACTGCCGGGCCCCCGGCGAGGACACCGCGAACTGCACGCCGAACAGCGCGAGCACCAGCCCGACGCAGACGGTCAGTTCGCCCACCGGGGGGCTGGTGCGCACGACGTTCAGCACCGTCATGGTGCCGTAGAGGACCAGCGCCACCACGATGATCGCCTGCGCGAGCCGTGGAGCCGGTGCCTGCGTCCGGGGTGAGACCCGAAGGACGTTCCTCGTCGGCATCGCCGCCTCCTAGCGAGGGATCCGTGATGGCGGACGCATGGTAAGCCGTGACGCCGGACACAGGCCAACGGTGCGCGGTCACCGTAGAACTCAGACAAACAGGGGGATCGGGTTGATTTCCTCGTACGGCGTGGGACGTGACAGCCTGCCCAGCTCGACCGGGATGTCGAACAGGCGGCCACGGGCGAAACGCGCCCAGAAGTGACGCATCCCCGGGATGACGACCTTTACCACGGGAAGTCCCACGTCGGGACGGGTCTGGTCGAGCACCAGCATCTCCATGCCCCGGTCGCGGACGAGCTTCTCGGCGAACTCGACGTCCTCGCGCAGATCCTCACGGTGCGAGAAGGCGTAGGACGCGGGGGCGCGCGGGGCTTCGGCCGGATCTTGGCGAAGGTATGGCTGATTCTCCACCGTCGCCCCGTGCCACCAGCGGGTCAGGTCCACGTCGTCGGACATGAGATCGGCCGATTCCGCTTGTGCGGGCAGCAATTGGCCGGCCTCGGTGACCGCTCGGCGCAGCGCGAGCCGCGGATCGAAGTGGGCGCCGAAGCCGAAGGAGATGCCCTGGACCGGTCCCGAGGAGCGGCGGGTCACCGCCGCCATGACCGGTATGCCGAGGTCGGCGGTGAGGTCGAGCACCCACAGCTCGCGGCCGAGCCGCTCGTAGGCGAGGCGGGTGCGGGAGAGCCACGGCTCGTCGAAGGCGTCGAGGTCCACGGCCGGCTGACGGGTGCGGTTGTACCACCACAGGGCCACCGCGTCGCGTTCCACGAGTTCCAGGAACCCCTGGACGACGGCGTCCTCCGGGCTGCTGCCCGCCGCGTTGCCGTTGGAGTCCGCCCACGGCGCCGCGGCGACGCCGCCGGGCGGCGGGCCGAAGTAGAGCATCGAGGTGGGCAGCAGCCGGTGGGCGTTCGCGGTCAGCGACCACACCGGCGTCCAGTCGACCGGCGCGTGCGGGTCGAACGGCGGGGGGACCTGCTGGAACTGCGCGTGCACCGGGTTCCAGAGGTGCCGCTCCGCGAACTGCCGGTCGGCGTACAGCTGGCAGGAGTTGGGGTGCAGGGCCGCCTCGCCGAGCCCGGCGAGGGAGTCGCGCACCACGGGCTCGTCGCCCTGCCGCGCTCCGCAGTAACGTTCCAGCGCCTCGCACAGTGCGCCGACCTCGGCCTCCTCGGGCGTGGTCCCCTTGCCGCCGCTGCGTCCGCGCAGTCCGCCCCGCAGACCGGCCAGCGAACGGCTGTCGCCCAGGGCCAGGTTGCGGCCGGCCAGGTAGCGGTTCAGGCCCTCCGGCGAACCGGGGGCGGGTCTCAGCTCCGAGACGATCCCGGTGACCGGATCGGCCAGGTGCCGGTAGCGCGCCAGCACCGCCGCCGCGCTCAGCGAGCGGTGGTTGCCGCCCACCACGCCCGCCTTGGGGCTGGAGGCCGGCACGAAGGGCCGCCGCACCCGCCGGGCGACCAGCCGCGGGTCCCCGCAGACGGGGCACTGCGGACGGCGCGACACCGGGTGCCGCTCGGTGGCCAGGGTGCGGGTGTCCAGGGTGCACACCGCGCGCTGCCCCTCGTACCGCATTCCCGCCACCCACTTCGCCGCCTCCAGCACCGCGGTGTGCAGGCCCAGCGCCCGCACGGTGGCGAAGGAGACCTCAGGGACCGGAACCGTCCCGTCGAGGCCCAGGGCGTGCAGCACCGGCGCGGACGAGGTGCGGTGCTGGCGCAGCCGGTGCGCCAGACAGGCCCAGCAGGCGGCCCCGTCCTCGCCGAACACGGGGCCCACCCAGGTCTCCGCGCCGGACGGCTTGGCCGGCAGCCAGACCCGGCCGGCCGCTCGGTGCCAGGCGTCCACCTCGGCGAGACGGGGATCCAGGTAGTCGTCGCACAGGACGAGGGTGAGGGCGGCCTCCTCGCCGGGCTCAGCGGCGCCGACCACCCGCAGTCCGGCCACCCGGCACTCGGCCTCCGCGGCGGCGGGATCCCGGCGGCCGCCCAGGTCCACGACCCGCACCGCGTTGAGGCGGAACGAGGCCGACGCGCTCCGGGGGTTCAGTCCCGCGAACTCCCAGTACGCCTCGGCCGCCGCGTCCGAGGCGGGGTCGTGGTAGCCGACCAGGTCGGCCCGCGCCAGTTCGGCGATCACGCGCGCCGCGGTGGCCGGCGGCACCGTGGCCGCCGCCTCCCGCAGCACGCCCGACAGGGTGCGGGTGCCGTCCAGCAGCGCCGCGAGTTCCTGGACCTCACGGCCCTGCAGCGCCGTCGTCCCCCGCTCCGAGAGGAGGTAGACGGCGTCGCCGTCGATGGCCTCCACCCGCAGATGTCTCTTGAACCCCACCGGCAGCTCCGTGCCGGTTCCCCCGTCGGCGATGGTCATGCAGGCGCCGCCCCGGACTCACCGGGAAGCGGCGCCATGATGGTGGCGCAGCCGTAGCAGCCGCCGGCCGCGCCGGAGCCCGGCCGGTCCAGGTGGTCGATGACCAGGGTCCGGCCGATGCCGCCGTCGGCGAGGGAGGCGCCGAACGCCTCCGCGAAGTCGTCACCGTACACCGGCTCCGACGCCGCGAACCCGAACTCGGCGAGGACCGCGACCGGGTCGCTCGTGTAACGCTGCGCCAGCTCGGGCTCGAGGCCGGCGCGGGCGGTCAGCAGGGCGAAGCGGTGATCGCCGGTCAGCGGGAGCGTGCCGGCCCCGGAGACGGCCGGCGCGGAGAGGTGCGTGACGGTGTTCATGATGATCCCTCTGTGTTGGGTTCGGACTCACGAAGCTGCGTTCACTTCCCGATGGCCAGGATTCTGGTGCGCGCCGTGCCGGACGGCACAGTGCCGACGTCACCTGCGGGGCATGACATTTTCACGCCCGCCCACGTGACGCGCTCACTGGGACTCGAACGCCGCAGGTGCGAGGCTCGCCGCAGACTCCGCAGCCCGTGCAGGGCCCACCCAGGGACTTGCCGTACGCACCGAAGGAGGGCGTGAACATGGAGATCCAGGTCCTGGGACCACTGGCGGCCCGTGAGAACGGGGTGTCCGTCGTCCCCACCGCGGCCAAGCCCCGGCAGATCCTGTCGCTGCTCGCCCTGCAGGCCGACCGGGTGGTGACGGTGGCGACCCTCATGGAGGAGATATGGGGGGAGGACATCCCGCGCAGCGCGGCCACCACCCTGCAGACGTACATCCTCCAGCTGCGCCGCAAGATCGCCGCCGCGCTCGACGGCGACCCGACCCGCCGGCCCAAGGACGTCCTGGTCACCCAGCACGGGGGATACCTCCTGCAGGTCCAGCCCGGCCAGGTCGACGCCCACGAGTTCGCCCGTATCGCCGCCGCGGGACGCGCCGCCCACGAGGCGGGCGATCACCGCACCGCCTCCGAACTGCTCGGCGGGGCGCTGAAGATGTGGCAGGGCTCCGCCCTCGTCGACGTCCGGGTCGGCACCGTCCTCGAGCTGGAGGTGCTGCGCCTGGAGGAGGACCGGATGGCCGCGCTGGAGCGGCGGATCGACGCCGACCTGCGGATGGGCCGGCACGCCGAGATCGTGCCCGAACTGCGCGTGCTGGTCGCCCGGCACCCCATGCACGAGAACTTCTGCGCCCAGCTGATGACCGCGCTGCACCGGGCCGGCGGGGCCTGGCGCGCCCTGGAGGCCTACCAGCGGCTGCGCGGCGCCCTCGTCGACGAACTCGGCCTCGAGCCCTCGGCCCGACTGAAGCGACTGCACCAGGCGGTCCTCTCCGCCGACCCGGCCCTCGACCTCCCGGTGTCCGCCAAGCGCTGACCCGGCGGGGGCCTGGCGCCCGGCGCCCCGCCCACCCGGGGCGCGAGGGACGCCGGTGGCGCACGGGGCGCCGGCGGGACGCGGGGGGAGGCGATCGGAGGGCTCCTCCAGCACGTCTCAAGGCCGCGTTCCTACGTTCGGCCGATGACGATCCTCGACGAAATCACCCTCGGCCGTGCCGCCCCCGACCTGCGCCGCGCCACCGCGGAACTGCGGCGCCTCAAGGAGGAGGTGAGCCGCGGCCCCGACCCGGCGGCCACCGAGCGGCAGCACGCCAAGAACAAGCTCACCGCCCACGAGAGGCTCGAACTCCTCTTCGACGAGGGCACCTTCACCGAGATCGAGCCGCTGCGCCGGCACCGCGCCCACGGCTTCGGCCTGGAGGAGCGCAAGCCGCACGGCGACGGCGTCGTGATCGGCTGGGGCCTGGTCCACGGCCGCACCGTCTTCGCCTACGCGCACGACTTCCGGGTCTTCGCCGGAGCCCTCGGCGAGGCGCACGCCGCCAAGGTGCACAAGGTGATGGACCTCGCCGCCGACGCCGGAGCGCCGCTGGTCAGCCTCAACGACGGCGCGGGCGCGCGGATCCAGGAGGGCGTCACCGCCCTCGCCGGCTACGGCGGCATCTTCCGCCGCAACGTCGCCTCCTCCGGCGTCGTCCCGCAGATCAGCGTGATGCTCGGCCCCTGCGCCGGCGGCGCCGCCTACTCGCCCGCCCTCACCGACTACGTGTTCATGGTCCGCGAGACGGCGCAGATGTTCATCACCGGCCCCGACGTCGTCCAGGCCGTCACCGGCGAGAGCATCACCCACAACGGGCTCGGCGGCGCCGACGTGCACGCCGGCACCTCCGGGGTGTGCCACTTCGCCTACGACAACGAGGCCGACTGCCTGGAGGACGTGCGCTTCCTGCTCGCGCTGCTGCCCTCCAACAACCGCGAACTGCCGCCCGTCGTGCCCTGCGAGGACCCCGCGGACCGGCGCACCGACGCCCTCACCGACCTGGTGCCGGCCGACCCGGGCCGCAGCTACGACATCCGCGCGGTCATCGAGGAGATCGTCGACGACGGCGAGACCTTCGAGGTGCACGAGGCCTGGGCGCCCAACGTGGTGTGCGCGCTCGCCCGGCTCGACGGTCACCCGGTCGGCATCGTCGCCAACCAGCCCTCGGCGCTGGCCGGCGTGCTGGACATCCACGCCAGCGAGAAGGCCGCCCGGTTCGTGTCGACCTGCGACTCCTTCAACATCCCGCTGGTCACCCTCGTCGACGTGCCCGGCTTCCTGCCCGGCGTCGACCAGGAGCACAACGGCATCATCCGGCACGGCGCCAAGCTGCTGTACGCCTACTGCAACGCGACCGTGCCGCGGATCTCCCTCGTCCTGCGCAAGGCGTACGGCGGCGCGTACATCGTCATGGACTCGCGGTCCATCGGCGCCGACCTGTCCTTCGCCTGGCCCACCAACGAGATCGCGGTGATGGGCGCCGAGGGCGCGGCCAACGTCATCTTCCGCCGCGAGATCGCCGCGGCCGACGACCCGGA
Source organism: Streptomyces sp. NPDC056600 (assembly GCF_042792855.1). NCBI lineage: Bacteria > Bacillati > Actinomycetota > Actinomycetes > Kitasatosporales > Streptomycetaceae > Streptomyces > Streptomyces sp. NPDC056600. The sequence goes on along the minus strand of NZ_JBHTVQ010000043.1, from coordinate 38,387 downwards.
GGCGGTCCGCGCCCGCCGCGTCGAGGAGTACCGCACCGAGCTGATGCACCCGTACTTCGCCGCCGAGCGCGGCCTGGTGGACGACGTCATCGACCCCGGCGAGACCCGTGCCGTGCTGATCCGCTCGCTGGCCATGCTGCGCGCCAAGCGGGCCGAGACGCCCTCGCGCAAGCACGGGAACGTCCCCACCTGAGCGGGCCGCGGACCCATCCACGCGAACACGAGTCCGGTTCTAGGGGCCGGACGTTCCATGGCTTCACCGGACACCGGTGGCCCGTCACGAAGGGGCCGCCGCCGGGCAGGCCGGCCGAGGGGGTTCACACCCCCGGACCCCCTCCGGCCCGCCGTACAGCAACGCGACAACCCCGACAGCCCGACAGCACGGACGAAGGGATCGACAGTGACCCCCACAGTGCCAGCCGGCCGGAGCGCGGCCGCGCACCCGGCTTCGTCGAAGGCCAGGCAGACCACGCGCAGAGTCGTCATCACCGGCCTGGGCGTCGTCGCGCCGGGCGGGGTCGGTGTCAAGGCGTACTGGGACCTGCTCACCGCGGGCCGCACGGCCACCCGCAGGATCTCCTTCTACGACCCCTCACCGTTCCGCTCCCAGGTCGCCGCCGAGGCGGACTTCGACCCGCTCCTGGCGGGCCTGTCCCAGCAGGAGACCCGCAGACTCGACCGGGCCGCGCAGTTCGCGGTCGTCTCCACCCGCGAGGCGCTCGCCGACAGCGGACTGGAGATCGCCTCCCTCGACCCGGGCCGCGTCGGCACCGCGGTGGGCAGCGCGGTCGGCTGCACCACGAGCCTGGAGCGCGAGTACGCCGTGGTCAGCGACAGCGGCCGCAAGTGGAACGTCGACCACGAGTACGCGGTGCCCGAGCTGTACCGGCACTTCGTGCCCAGCTCCATCGCCGCCGAGGTCGGCAGGGCCGCCGGGGCGGAGGGACCGGCCGCGGTCGTCTCCACCGGCTGCACCTCCGGACTCGACTCGCTCGGCCACGCGGTGGAACTCATCCGGGAGGGATCGGCCGACGTCATGATCGCCGGCGCGACCGAGGCCCCGATCTCCCCGATCACCTCGGCCTGCTTCGACGCCATCCTGGCCACCACCCCGCGCAACGACACCCCGGAGAGCGCCTGCCGGCCCTTCGACCGCACCCGCAGCGGCCTCGTCCTGGGCGAGGGCGCCGCCATCCTGGTCCTGGAGGAGCTGGAGAGCGCCAAGCGGCGCGGCGCGCACATCTACGCCGAGATCGCCGGCTTCGCCTCCCGCTGCAACGCCTACCACATGACCGGACTCAAGCCCGAGGGCATCGAGATGGCCGAGGCCATCGACGCCGCCCTCGCCGAGTCCCGCCTCGCGCCGGACACCGTCGACTACGTCAACGCGCACGGCTCGGGCACCAAGATGAACGACCGGCACGAGACCGGCGCCTTCAAGCGCAGCCTCGGGGAGCACGCGTACCGCACCCCGGTCAGCTCCATCAAATCGATGATCGGCCACTCGCTCGGCGCCATCGGCTCCCTGGAGATCGCCGCCTGCGCCCTGGCGATGGAGCACGGCGTCCTGCCGCCCACCGCCAACCTGCACGAGCCCGACCCGGACCTCGACCTCGACTACATCCCGCTCACCGCCCGCGAGAAGAGGGCCGACGTGGTGCTCAGCGTGGGCAGCGGCTTCGGCGGGTTCCAGAGCGCCATGGTGCTGGCCCGTCCGGACAGGAGGACCGCATGACCACCGCAGTGGTGACCGGCCTGGGGATCACCGCCCCCAACGGCCTGGGTACCGAGGACTACTGGAAGGCCACCCTGGCCGGCGAGTCGGGCCTCGGGCCCGTGACCCGTTTCGACGCCGCCCAGTACCCCTCGACCGTCGCGGGGGAGGTGCCCGGCTTCGTCGCCGAGGAACACATCCCCAGCCGGCTGATGCCGCAGACCGACCACATGACCCGGCTCGCGCTCGCCGCGGCCGACTGGGCCCTCACCGACGCGGGCCTGGACGTCGGGGAGTTCCCCGAGTACGGCATCGGCGTGGTCACCTCCGCGTCCGGTGGCGCCGTCGAGTTCGGCCAGCGCGAGCTCCAGAACCTGTGGAGCAAGGGCAAGGAGTACGTCAGCGCCTACCAGTCCTTCGCCTGGTTCTACGCGGTCAACACCGGCCAGATCTCCATCCGGCACAAGCTCCGCGGCCCCAGCGGCGTCCTGCTCACCGAGCAGGCCGGCGGCATCGACGCCATCGGCCACGCCCGCCGCCACATCCGCAAGGGCTTCTCCGCCGTCGTCGCCGGCGGGGTCGACGCCGCCCTGTGCCCCTGGGGCTGGGTGCCGCAGATCGCCTCCGGCCTGATGAGCACGGTCGGCGACCCGGCCCGCGCCTTCCTCCCGTTCTCCGCCGACGCCGCCGGATACGTGCCCGGCGAGGGCGGCGCGATCCTGGTCGTCGAGGACGCCGGCTCGGCCGGCGCCCGCGACGCGGGGAACGTCTACGGCGAGGTCGCCGGCTACGCCGCCACCCTCGACCCGGCGCCCGGCACCGGACGCCCGCCCGGCCTGCGCCGGGCCGCCGAGAACGCCCTCGCCGACGCGGGGATCACCGCCGCCGACGTCGACGTCGTCTTCGCGGACGCCTCCGGCGTCCCGGAGCTCGACCGGGCCGAGGCCCAGGCGCTGACCGAACTGTTCGGCCCGGGCGGCGTCCCGGTCACCGCCCCCAAGACCATGACGGGCCGGCTGCTCGCCGGGGGCGCCGCCCTCGACGCGGCGACCGCCCTCCTCGCCCTGCGCGACGGCGTCGTCCCGCCCACCGTCAACGTGGCGGGACCGGCTCCCGAGCACACCATCGACCTGGTCACCGAGGCGCGTGAGGCCGACCTGCGCACCGCGCTCGTCCTCGCCCGGGGCCACGGCGGCTTCAACGCCGCGCTCGTCCTGCGCCGCGCCGGCTGAGCCGGAGCGCCCAGGACCCCGCCCGCGGCAGACCGCCGCGGTCCGGAACCGGCGCCCTCGGGCTCCGGGGGCACGCACGGCCCGCCTGTGGCCGCGCGTGCCCGGGGCGGCTCCGTGCTCCTCGCGCCCGCCCTTTTCGTCCCGCACCACCCATCGCGCCCAACCGAGAGGACGGCACCAGCCATGACCACCACCACCGCCACCGTGACCCTGGCCGACCTGACCCGCATGCTCCGCGAGAGCGCCGGTGAGGAGGAGGGCGTCGACCTCGACGGCGACGTCATCGACACGCCCTTCATGGACCTCGGCTACGACTCCCTGGCCCTGCTCCAGGTCATCGGCGAGATCCAGCGCGACTACGGGATCAGCATCCCCGACGACGCGGTGGTCGACGCGGAGACCCCGCGCGCGCTCCTCGCCCTCATCAACGCCGGCTCGGCCACCGCCGCCTGAGCCGGACACCGCGCGGCCGCCCCGCCCCCGCACTCCCCCGGCGGGGGCGGGGCGGTCGCACCCCCCCCGCAGAAGGACCACGGGCACACGCGGCCGGATCCGCGCTCCACGAGGAGGCACCCATGTCACTCACGTCCCAGAGCGCCGTCGTGCGCCGACTGATCGTCAGGCCCGGCCCGGCCCCGCGGGGGACCGCCCCCGTCGCGGCGTCCGCCACCGCCGTCTCCGCCGTGCTGCGCGCCTTCGGCCGTTCCCCCGAGGACCTGCCGGCCCGCACCGTGGTCGTCGTCGGCTCCGCAACGATCGACCCCGCGCTGGGCGCGGAGCACGAGGGCTTCGCCGTGCGGACCACCACCGCGCCCGGCGCCGCCCTGCGCCGCGCGCACCACGAACTCCACGAGGGCTCCGCCGACCTCGTCCTGGTCGCCGGCTTCGGCGAACCCGACGCCCAGACCATCACCGTGTACGCCGTCAAGCGCGCCGCCGAGGCGGTGGCCGACGCGGACTCCGTGCTCGGCGTCCTGGACGTGCGTGCCCCGCGCGGCGCCGACACCGCCCCGCCGCTGCGCCCGCTGCCGCCCGTGCCGCGCGGCTCCGACCCCGACCGCCACCGGCTGGTCCTGTGGTCCGGCCGCACCGCCGACGAGGAGACCCGGGTGCGCGGCGAACTCCTGACCGCGCTCGAGCACATGGACCGCCGGGCCTTCCCCTCCCTCCCCGCGGCGCTGCCCTGCGGCGCCCCGGCCGGAGCGGTGCGGGGCGCCGCCGTCGCCGTCTCCGCGCTCGCCGCCCCCACCGTCCGGCGGGCCCGCGCCGCCGACGCCGCCCGGCCGCGCCCCGTCGCCCTGCTCTTCCCCGGCCAGGGCTCCCAGCACGCCGGCATGGCCGCCGGCCTCTACCGCCGTGAGCCCGTCTTCACCGCGGCCGTCGACGCCGCCCTGTCCCACATGGGGGAGGAGGGCGCCCGGATCCGCGCCGACTGGCTCGACCCGAGGAACGCGGCGATCGACATCGACGACGTGCGGCGCGCCCAGCCGCTGCTGTTCGCGGTCGACTACGCGCTCGGCCGCATGATCCTCGGCTGGGGCGTGAAGCCGGTCGCCTTCCTCGGCCACAGCGCCGGCGAGCTGGTGGCGGCGACCTTCGCCGGGGTGGTCGGCCTGCCCGACGCCGTCGCGATGGTCATGGCGCGGGTCAGGGAGGCCGTGAAGATCCCGGCGGGCGGCATGCTCGCCGTCGCCGCGAGCGAGGAGCGGCTGCGGCCCTACCTCGTCGACGGGGTGGCGATCGCCGCGGTCAACGCCAACCAGCAGGTCATGCTGGCCGGCGCGAGCGAGCCGTTGGCCGGCGTGGCGGCCCGTCTGAAGGCCGACGGACTCACCGCAGTGACCGTCCCGGCCACCAGCCCCTTCCACTCCCCGGCGATGGCGCCCGCCTCCGACGCCGTCGAGGCCGACTACCGCTCGCTCCCGCTGCGCGAGCCGCGGGCGGCGCTGTACTCCGGCTACACCGGCGGCCCGATGAGCCCCGACGACGCCCGCGACCCGCGGTTCTGGGCCCGCCAGATCACCGACACCGTCCACTTCCGCGACGCGCTGGACGACCTGCTCGCCGCCGACGACGTCCTGCTGGTCGAGGCCGGCCCCCGCCAGACCCTCACCGCCTTCGCCCGCCGCCACCGCTCGGTGCGGCTCGGCGCCGGGGCGGTCACCCCGCTGCTGCCGTCCCGCGCCGGCACGGCGGAGGCCGACCGCCAGTCGGTGCTGGGGGCGGCGGCCCGGATCTGGACCGAGGGCCACGACCTCGACCTCGACGCCGTGTCCCGCCTGTGGACCTGGAGCGAGGGGACCTTGCCGGCCGCCCCCGTCCCCTCGCCCGCCCGTGCGGAGGCCCTGAGCGCGTGAGGGCGTGAGGGCGTGAGCGCCCGGACCCGGGCGCGCCCGGCAGATCACCCGGGCGGCCGGGCGCCGTCCGGGTCCGGCGGCGTGCCGAACGGCGCCGCGTACAGGAGGATCTGCCAGGCGAGAACGAGCGTGCTCAGCGCCTCGACGGCCGAGACGGCCAGCAGCGCGGCCTCCCGGTCGCCGTCCACCCAGAACAGCACGAGGCCGCCCAGTGGGACGAGGCAGAAGGCGCTCAGGTCGACCACGCACTGGATCAGCTTCCGGGACCCCCGGCGGGCGTCCGTGCGGTGGGCGCTCTCCCAGCCGAAGAGCTCCGTCCCGGCCGCCGCCGTCACGTGCGGGCCGCCCGCCGCCGCCGGCGGCGCTCCGAGGGTCGCCGCCAGGCGCGGGCCCAGGTCGGTGCGGATGTACCGGCCGATCGCGGAGATCTTCTCGTCGTTGACGAGGTAGGTCCACCCGAGGATCACGCACACCGGTGGCAGCGAGAGCAGCAGGACCACCGACTTCGCCTGTGCCGCGGCGGCGATGACGGCGGTGACCGCGGCCAGCGTCACGTACAGCAGGTTGTCCCGGAACCCGATCCTCGCCTTCTGTTCCTCCTTGATCACCTGGTACTCCGTGACCAGAAGGTGTGCCGGCCCCAGCCCGCCACCGGCCTGATCCTCTCGCCCCGATTCCATCGAGCCCCCCCACAAATCGGCAACAACTACGGTCTCCCACAGCCCAGTTCGCCCTACACTAGGCGAATGTCGGACGTTGCACCGCTTGCGCTGGTTCTGACGGCGCTGCCCGTTGAGTACCTGTCGGTCCGCGAACACGTCACGGTGGAGAAGGTACTCGTCCACCCCCACGGCACCCGCGTCGAGTACGGCCGCCTGAGCGGTACGGCTTGGCGGGTCGCCCTCGTCGAGGCCGGCATGGGGTCCCGTACGACGGCCGTGCTGACCGAGCGGCTGGTCGCCTGGCTGGAGGCGGACATGGTGCTGTTCGTCGGCGTCGCGGGATCCCTCAAGGGCGACGTGGAGATCGGGGACGTGGTCTTCGGCAGCAAGGTGTACGGCATCCACGGCGGCAAGAGCACCCCGGAGGGCTTCCTGGTCCGTCCGCAGGCCTGGCCCGTCGCCCACCGTCTGGAACAGGCCGTCCGTGCCGCCGTCCGCGGCCGGCCGGACGTCCACGTCGGTGCCGTGGCGTCCGGCGACGTGGTGCTCGCCGACGCGGCGTCCGACATCGCCACGCACCTGCGCGGGCATTACAACGACGCGCTGGCCCTGGAGATGGAGGGCGCCGGGCTGGCGGAGGCCGCGCACCTGGCGGACGGGCTGGACGCCCTGGTCGTGCGCGGGATCAGCGACAAGGCGGACGCGGAGAAGCATGTGGCGGACGCGGCCGGGACCCAGAAGGCGGCCGCGGCGAAGGCCGCGGAAGCGGCGGTGGCCCTGCTCGCCCTGTTCGACCCGCGGACCGGGCAACGGGAACCCGCTACGGCCCACGTGTCGCCCCAGGGCCGCTCGCCGCGGCGGGAACCGCTCCCGTTGGTCGCCGACGGTCTGCAGTGGACCTTCCCGAAGGTGGAGCGGGACCTGCTGCGCGCCATCGCGGGCCACGGGGCCCGCAGCGCCGACGGCCGGACGGCCGAGGCGGACGTCGGGCCGCTGGCCGCCGAGGCGGTTCCGCACCTCACCCGTGAAGGCGTCCGAGAAGTCGTCGGCTCGCTGTTGCGCCGCGGCTACCTGCGCAGGAGCCCCGGCGGTCGGCTGGAAGTGTCACCGGAAGGGCTTCGGGCCCTGGTGCGATGGAGGAAGAACACATGAGCCACAAGCGCCGTACCTTCAGCATCTCCAACGTGTCACGGTCGGCGGGCGAGGGGGTCCTCGACATCCCGAGCCTGTCCGTCCTGCGGTACAAGAGTCCCGCCGTCCTGCTCAAGGAGTTCAAGGACACCTGGGGGGTGGATCCCAAGGCCGTCGCGCTGCCCGTCTCGGAGGCCGACGGACTGCTGTACGAGGTCGAAGGGCTGAGGGGGGTGCCGCTGTCGTCCCACGCGCAGCCCTCCCAGAGCCTCAAGGGCTTCGAGGACGTGGTGGAGGAGTTCCTCACGGCGAGAAAGGACATCATCCTCACCTTCTGCCCCAGCATGGGGTACATCCCGGGTGAGGGCCTGCAGATCTGCGACATCAGCGGGGTGACGTCCCCGCAGCCGTGCATCGCCAACCCGCGGTCCACCGAGGTGCTGGGGGCGATCCTGGGCACCGGGATCGACATCGTCCAGGAGGTCGCCTCGCGCAAGCCGGGCTACGGGCTCCAGGGCGTCGCCCTGGACGTCACCGATCTGTGGGGGATGAGCGGGGAAGTCGGCAGGGTCGAGGCGAGCTGCTTCTGCACCGCGTGCACCCAGCACTTCGCGGACACCACTCCGGAACTGCTGAAGAACTTCAAGACGTTCCCGAACCCCTGGAGCCTGCTGCTGCGGCCCACACCGACCGGGATCGACTTCTCCAGCGAGGTGCCCCCCGGCATCACGCCGGAGGAGATCGTCGGCATCGCCCGGCAGCGCAACTACATCGAGCAGTTCCCGAAGTCGGAGCAGAACGAACTGCTCGAGTACGCCAATCTCCTGCTGCGGTACATGCGAGGCAGGCACGCCCTGACGCTCGGCGCGATCGGGGCGCTCTTCGACTACGCCACCCAGGAGCTGGAGGAGAAGTTCACCCGCATCCTGATCATGGAGGGCGAGACCTACGGCTGGACCTCCGGCATCTGGCTGGAGGAGCTCGACAACGACTTCCACAACGAGGAGAACCGCAGCTACGACGAACTGTGGCTGAACGTCACCCCCGGCTACCTGCCGCGGAGCGTCCCCTACCGGGCCTACATGTGGCGGCGCAGCAGGTACACCATCAACAACTTCTTCCACCTGGCGGGAAGCCTCTCCAGCGCGTCGATGCGGGCCAACACGATGCTGAGCAAGATGAGCACCGAGGAGTGCCGGAGGATGGTCGCCGACCGCTGGCAGCGAGTCCACGGCAGCGCCCTCAGTTCGCAGGCGGCGCTGGTGTCGCTGCCCCACCGGTCCGGGGACGGCGAGGCCGACGCCGACGTCAGGCGCGGCTTCATCGGGGTCGGTCTGGACCGGGAGTTCGGCGACCGCTTTAGCGACCAACTGGTGATCCTGCCCAGCCGGGCGGACAACGCGGCCCGGCCCGCCGACTCCGACCTGGCCTCGATCCTTCGCCGTATGCAGGGCAGCAGCAACTGAGCCCGCGCGGCCGGGGCCGCCGCCGGGCACGGGCGTCGCCGCGTCCGTGCCCGCCGCCCCGGAAGCCGAACAGCGCGCTTCGGGCGCTGAACGCGCGCTTCGGGAGCCGAACAGCGCGCTTCGGAAGCTGAACAGCGCGCTTCGGAAGCTGAACAGCGCGTTCCGGATTGTCGGACCCCTGCGGAAGAGTGTTCCCCATGACGACTTCTCCCGCCGTCGAGGCGCTGACCACCCCTGCCCAGTACGAGGCCGCGATCGCCCGCGTCCGCGCCGCCGCGCAGGCGTACTACGGCGGCGACGGCGACATCGCCGCCGAGAGCGTCATGGACGACGCGACGTACGACCGCGAGCTCCTGGCCGTCGCCGCCTACGAGGAGGCCCACCCCGGCCAGGCGGCCGCCGACTCGCCCACCCACCAGGTCGCGGCGGGGGCCGCCCCGGTCGGCGACGTCGCGCACACGGTGCCGATGCTCTCCCTGGACAACGCCTTCTCCGCCGAGCAGCTGACCGCCTGGGGCGAGAGCCTCCAGCGCAGACTGGGCCGCCCGGTCGAGGGCGGTTACACCGTGGAGCCCAAGCTCGACGGCGCGGCGATCGCCGCCCGCTACCGCGACGGGCGGCTGGTCCAGGTCGTCACCCGCGGCGACGGGCGCTTCGGCGAGGACGTCAGCCACGTCATCGGCACCGTCGATGGGCTCCCGGAGCGGCTGGAGACCCCGGCCACCGTCGAGGTGCGCGGCGAAGTCCTCTTCACCCAGGCCCAGTTCGAGGACGCCAATCGGATCCGCACGGAGCACGGCGCGAAGGTGTTCTCCAACCCGCGCAACGGCGCGGCCGGCACCCTGCGCGCCAAGGACCGGCCCTACCGGCTGGCCCTGACCTTCTGGGCGTACGGCGCCGTCGACCTGGACGGCGGAGCGTTCCTGCCCGCGGCGGCCCCGCACAGCGAGGTGCTGGCGCTGCTGTCGGCGGCGGGCGTGCGCACCACCCGCGACAACCCGGCCGCGCTGCGGTGCGTGCGCACGATCGAGGAGGCGCAGGCGCGCGTCGAGGAGATCCAGGCGATGCGGCCGACCCTACCGTTCGGCATCGACGGCGTCGTGGTCAAGGCCGACGACGTCGCCGAGCAGCGCGCGGCGGGGTTCGGCTCCCGCTTCCCCTACTGGGCGATCGCGTACAAGCTCCCGGCCGTCGAGCGGACCACCCGGCTGCTGGATGTCGAGTGGAACGTGGGCCGCACCGGGGTGCTCGCCCCGCGGGCGCGGCTGGAGCCGGTGGAGCTCGACGGCACCACCGTCGAGTACGCCACGCTGCACAACCCGGCAGACATACGGCGGCGCGACCTGCACATCGGGGACACCGTCACCGTGTACAAGGCCGGCGACATCATCCCGCGCGTCCAGGCCGCCGTCGTCGGGCTGCGCCCGGCGGACGCCGTGGAGGTGCCGCTGCCCGAGGCGTGCCCGCACTGCGGCGGCGACATCGACCGGAGCCAGGAGCGGTGGCGGTGCGTGAAGGGCGCCGCCTGCCGCCTGCCCGCGCTGATCGCCTACGCGGCGCAGCGCGACTGCCTGGACATCGACGGTCTGGGCACCATGTACGTGAACGCGCTCGTCGCCTCCGGCGCGGTCGCCGACATCGCCGACCTGTACACGCTGGACCTGGAGACGTTGTCGGCCGCGGCCGGCAGCGAGAAGCGGGGCGCGAACCTGGTCGCGCAGCTCGAGGCCGCCCGGCTGAAGCCGCTCAGCCGCCAGGTGTGCGCGCTCGGCATCCGCAACACCGGGCGTCGCCTCTCGCAGCGGATCGCCGCCCACTTCCGCACCATGGACGCGATCCGCGCGGCGGACGCGGAGGCGATGCGGGATGTCGAGGGCATCGGCCCGGAGAAGGCGCCGGGCATCGTCGCCGCCTTCGCCGAACTCGCACCGGTGATCGACAAGATGATCGCCGCCGGAGCCACCATGACCGAACCGGTCGGCGAGGGCGCGGGCGAGGGTCCGCTCGTCGGCGAGGACGGCCGCCCGATGAAGGTGGTCGTCACGGGGAAGATGACCGGCCCGCTCGCGGAGCTCGGCCGCACCGCGATGAAGGACCTGATCGAGCGCGCGGGCGGAAAGTCCGGCGACGGCGTCACCGCGCAGACGGCGTACCTGGTGGCGGCGCCCTCGGTGGGAGGGAAGCCGAGCAGCAAGGCCGTCAAGGCGGAGCAGCTGGGGGTGCGGGTCCTCACCCCCGAGGAGTTCGCCGAGCTCCTGGGCGACCTGCTGAGCTGAACCTCCGCCCGGGCAGGGGTCAGGGCTCCGGTTCCGGTTCGGCCCCGATCGGCCGGCCTCGGTCCCCGGCTCGGCCTCGGTCGGCCCGGCTTGGACCCCGTTTCCGGCGTCGGCTCCGGCTCGGGCCCCGCTTCCGGCGTCGGCTCCGGCCCCGGCTCCGGCTTCGGCCCCGGCCCCGGTTCCGGCCCCGACCCTGACTCGGCCCGGTCGGGCCGGTTCCGGCTGAGGCCCGGCCCGATCGGCCCCAGCGCCCCCCGCTCCCACGACCCGCACCGCGTCCCGGCGTCCCCGCCGGCGCGGCGCGGGCCGTCGGGCGTCCGCACCGGACCCGCTCCCCTCGCCGTCCCGCGCCGGTGACCGCCTGTTCCGGTCGGGCCCCGCCCCCGTGCCCGTCTCGCTCTGCCGGGCCCGCGCGGTGACCGACGGGGTCGCCGGCCTGCCCCGCTTCCGCCCCCCGGACGGGTCGCCCCGCACCACCGTTCCCGCTCCCGCTTCCGCCCCCGGACCGTTCCACCCCACCGCGGGGGAGTGCCGCGCACCCCGCCGCAGCCGGACGGCGCCGTCAATTCCGCATGCTGGAGCGGTCGTTGACGGTGCGCGGGCTTCGTGCTTGCATCGGTGCATGCTGCGCCGGACGCTCACCTCCCGCCGCTGTGTCGACCTGGTCAGGGTCGCCGCGGCACTCTGTCGCACGTACTGACGCAGCCGGCGCCCCGGCCTTTCCGCGCACCCGCGCACCCGGCCTCCACCGTGCCGCCAGGTCGCCCGCACCGCGCGCTCCCCGCCCTGCTCCCCGTCCGTCCCGATGGGGCTCCCGTGTCCCGGTCGTAGCCGAGGACGCTCGGTCGGCATCCCCCGTCGCTGGGCAAGGACCGGTGAACCGGATGGGGCCCTTCGTCGCACGGCCCACCTGTCGACGCGACGGCTGCGGGGCCATAGCAGCCGTCGTCGCCCCCGCCGCCCGGCGGGAAGGGCCCGGGGGCAGGAACCGGGAGCCGGCCGGGAGCGGACTGCCGGGAGTCGCCCCGCGCGTCCGCCCTCGACCTGCGCCCCCGCACCGCACCCCCCACCCCCCACCCACGCCACCCGGCGTTCCCGACGGAAAGCAGAGACCATGACAGCCACCGTCCCGTACCTGTCCCCGCCCGCCCACGTGATCGCCGACGACGCGGAGGCCCTCGCCGTCGCGGCTGAGCTGGCCGAGCTGTTCCGGCCCGAGGCCGCCTACCGGGACGCCGAACGGCGGCTTCCGGAACAGGAGTTGGGGGAGCTCTCGGCGTCCGGCCTGCTGGGGGTGACCGTGCCGGCCGAGTACGGCGGCGCGGACGTGCGTCAGGAGACCCTCACCGAGATCTTCCGCCTGCTCGCCTCCGCGGACGCCAGCCTGGCGCAGATCCCGCAGAGCCACTTCGTGTACGTCAACGTCCTGCGCCGGCACGGCACCGACGAGCAGCGGAAGTTCTTCTTCGGCGAGATCCTGGCCGGAGCCCGCCTGGGCAACGCCCAGTCCGAGGCAGGCACCCGGCACGTCCAGGACATCCGCACCCGGCTCGAGCCCCTGGGTGACGGCTCGTACCTGCTCACCGGGACCAAGGACTACTGCACGGGCGCCCTGTTCGCCGACTGGATCCCCGTGCTGGCCCGGGCCGAGGACGGCGAACCGCACGTCGCCTACGTGCCGCGGGACGCCGAAGGGGTGACCGTCGTCGACGACTGGGACGGCATGGGCCAGCGCACCACGGCCAGCGGCACCGTCCGGCTCGCGGCGGTGCGGGTGCCCGCCGACCGGATCCTGCCCCACCACCTCACCTTCCGCGGCCCGCAACTGCACGGCGCCGTGGCCCAGTTGCTGCACGCGGCGATCGACGCCGGGATCGCGGACGGCGCCCTCGGCGAGGCGGTGGCGTTCGTGCGGACCAAGTCCCGCCCGTGGTTCGAGGGAGTGGAGGCCGGCTACCCCGAGGCTTTCGACGACCCGCTGCTGATCCAGCGCTTCGGCGAGCTCGCCGTCCAGGTGAGAGCCGCCGAGGCGCTGCTGAGCTCGGCGTCCCGCGCCGTCGACGCGGCCCGCGCGGACCTGACCGACGACACCGCGGCCGAGGCGTCGATCGCCGTGGCGGCCGCGAAGGTGACGGCCGGGAAGGCTGCCGTGGAGGTGGCCGACGCCCTCTTCGAGGTCTCCGGCACCCGTTCCGCCCTCGCCTCCCACCGCCTCGACCGCTACTGGCGCGACGCCCGCACCCACACCCTGCACGACCCCGCCCGCTGGAAGATCCAGCACATCGGCCGCCACACCCTCCACGGCACCCGCCCACCCCGCCACGGCCTCCTCTGACCGCCGGCGCCCGTCCCCGGGGACCTGCCCGGCGGATCACGCACAGGGCCCCGCACGCACTCCCCCTGTTCGACGCCGCGCGCAGGGGGAGCGGTGATTCCGCTCGGGGCCCACGGTCGGGAAGCCGGCCGTTCGCGGCACCTCACGCCTCGGTCGTCGTCCCCTGCGCACCGGAGGCGGAACCACATCCGGAGGTGGGTGCGGCGGGGAGCTTCCGCAGGGTTCTGAGTGGGGACAGGAAGACGGGAAGGAACGCGCCGGCCATACAGACCGCACCTGCCCAGACCGCCGCGCGGACACCCGCGAGCTGCCCCAGGAGCCCTGCGAGGACGGCCGCCACGGCCATGGAACCGGTCAGCGCGAACCGGAAGGTGGCGTTCATCCGGCCGAGCAGCGCGTCGGGCGTCACCTGCTGTCGCAGCGAGACCCCGAGGACGTTGTCGACGCCGATCTTGGCCATGACGACCGTCCAGGCCGCGCCCGCCGCCCACAGCCGGGGCCCTTCGCCCACCAGGCCGATCACGAGCGCCACGGGAGCCACGCAGCATCCGCACCAGGCCAGTGCGCGGCCGTGTCCCAGGCGCGCGGCGAGAGGACGGGCGAGGACCGCGCCGAGCAGCAGGCCGACGCCCCCTGCCGCCCAGTACGTACCGAGTGCCCCGGCCGGCAGGCCCAGTTCACGGCTGAACAGCACCGGCAGCATGACGTTGACGGTCTGCGAGCCGACATTGGCGAGGGCGGCGGTCAGCACCAGTGCGCGCAGCACCCGGTCGCCCAGGACGTGGCGCAGCCCTACGCCGATCTCGGTGCGCAGCCGAGGGCTTCGGTTCCGTGTCGGCGCACCGGGGTGCCGCCCTGCCTGCGCGGTGGGCCGGCCGTCGCCCCTCTGTCCACGGCCGATCCCGGTCAGCCCGAAGGCCGCGGCCAGGTAGGCGACGGCCGCGGCCAGGATCGCGAGCGGCGCCGCCAGCAACTGGACCAGCAGACCTCCCGCGCCGCGCCCGGCGATCTGCGCGCCCGCCATCAGGCCCACCATGGCGGAGTTCGCGCGCACCAGCCGTTCCCGGCCGACGAGCTGGGGCAGCACGCTCTGGGAGCCGACGTCGAAGAAGACGGTGGCGCAGCCGTTGAGGACCGCCACCGCGTAGAGCTGTGGGAGCGACAGCACGCCGAGCCACCAGGCGACCGGGACCGAGGCGAACAGCGCCGCGCGCAGGGCGTCGGCCGCCACCAGCACCCGCCGGGCGGGCAGGCGGTCCACCCATGCGCCCGCGGGCAGCCCCAGGACGAGGAACGCCACGGTGGAGAGCGCGCCCAGTGCGCCCACCTGGCCGGGCCCCGCGTCGAGGACGGTGACGGCGAGCAGCGGCAGGGCGACGTAGCCGACGTTGACGCCGAGATGGCTGAGGGAGGCGGCGGCGAACAGGACGCGGAAGTCACGCAGCCGCCATGGCGAGGACGCGGAAGGAAGGGTGCCGGTCATGTCCGGGATGCTGAACGGGACTTCCACCGCGGCCAATTGATTTACCGTGGGGTCAATGATCGAGATTGCGCTCGACGTCGCCGACGTGGCGCGGACCCGCTTCGCCATCTCTCCGCTCTGGGAGGCCGTCGCGAGTGTGCGGGTGGTCAAGGGGGCCGACGACCACGGCATCCATCGTGTCTGGACCGAGCGCGTGCGCCCCCGGCTGGCATCGGCGCGGACCGTCCTGCGGCCGCTGTTCGACCTCGTGCCGGCCACGGCCGGATCGCCGTGGGTGGGCGCCGTTCCGGGCTTCCTCTGCCCGCCTCCGACGACTCCGCTGCCCTCGCTGGACATGGAACTGGCAACCGTCCGGGCCACCCCGCCGGAGCTGCTGCGGACCACCGCGGAGGTGCCGCCCGCCAGGATGGCTGCCCTGCGGGCCGATCCGGCCGGTGAGCTCCGGCGGCTGGCGGACGCCGTGGAGGCCTACTGGGAGCTGGCGCTCGCCGCGTACTGGCCGCGTGTCGTCACCATGCTCGAGGACGACATCCGCTACCGCGCCGGACGCCTGGTCGAGGGAGGGGCCCAGCATCTCTTCGCGGATCTCGACCCCCAGGTCACCTGGACGGAGGGAGGCCTGCGGCTGGCGCACCGCAGTGTGCGCCGGTCCCGTCGGCTCGACGGCCGGGGCCTGCTCCTGGTGCCCTCCGCCTTCGTGTGGCCCCGTGTGTTCTCCGTGCTCGACGAGCCGTGGCAGCCGTCGCTGCGCTACCCGCCACGGGCCGTGGGCACCCTGTGGCAGGCCCGGCGGACGAGGGTTCCCGACGCGTTGGCGGGCGTGGTGGGACGCTCCCGCGCGATCCTGCTGACCGAGCTGGCCGCCCCCGCCTCGACCACCGCCCTCGCGGCCCGCACCGGCCTGACGCCCGGCGGGGTCTCCCGTCACCTGACTGCCCTGCGCGCCGCCGGCCTGGTGAGCTCGCACCGTTCGGGCAGGGAGGTGCTGTACTCCCGCACCCGGGCCGGCCAGGTGCTGGTCGACGCCGCGGGCGACGGTGCCGTGCCACGTCGCTGAACGCCGCGCGACCGCAGGGCATGGCCCGGACACCCCGGTCTACCGAGGCGCCGCCCCGTGGAGGGCGTGGTCGACCAGGCGGGGGACGACCGACGCGTCGAACGGGGCCTTGAGGACCAGCATCCGGTGGTACAGGGCGCCCCACAGCTGGTCGACCACGATGTCGAGGTCGGCGTCCTGGCGGAGCAGCCCCTGCCGCTGGGCGGTGCGCAGCCGGGCGCGGGCCAGCTCGCGGCGGGGGCGCCCGTACTCCTCGGCGAAGGCGCGGCCCAGGCCGGGGTCGAGCTGGGCGGCGCCGACCAGTTCGGAGACGGGCCGCTCCGCGCCCTCCTCCTTCAGCCAGCGGACGAAGGCGCCGAGCTGGGTGATCAGGTCGGCGCGCAGGTCGCCCGTGTCGGGAAAGTCGAGCACCGGACGGCTGCGGGCGAAGTACGCCTCCGCGGCGAGCGCGCCGGGGGAGGGCCACCACTTGTGGAGGGTCGTCCGGCTCGCCCCCGCCTCCCGGGCCACCCGGTCGAAGGTGAGCGCCTGCAGGCCCTCGTCCAGCAGGATCCGGCCCGCCGCGGCGAGCACGGCAGCGCGCACCTCGGCCGCCGGCCGCCGACCGCGGCCGGGCCGCCCGCCCGTGGCGGTCTCGTTCTCGGACATCACTCACGTCACCCCGCTCGTCTTGTGGACAGTCTGTTCATTTCGCCGTAGCCTTTCATATGAACAGTACGTCCATATTCTATGAGGAGTGCAGTCATGACCGAGAACACCGCAGGACGGGTGGCCCTGGTGACCGGCGGGTCCGGCGGCATCGGGCGGGCCGTCGTGGAGCGGCTGGCCGCCGACGGGTACGCCGTGGCCGTGCACTACGCGGGCAACGCGGCGCGGGCCGAGGAGGCCCGTGACCAGGTCACCGCCTCCGGGGGCCGGGCGATCGCGGTGGGCGGGGACGTCGCCGACGAGGAGGCGATGGCCCGGGCGTTCGACGCCACCGAGGAGGCCTTCGGCGGGATCGACGTCGTCGTGAACACCGCCGGGATCATGCTCCTGTCGTCCGTCGCGACGCTGGACCTCGCCGACCTGGACCGGATGCACCGGACCAACATCCGCGGCGCCTTCGTGGTGTCCCAGCTGGCGGCGCTCCGGCTCCGGCCGGGCGGGGCGATCGTCAACTTCTCCACGTCGGTGACCCGCACCCAGTTCCCCGCCTACGCGGCGTACGTCGCCTCCAAGGCGGCCGTGGAGGGGATGACCCTGATCCTGGCGCGGGAACTGCGGGGCAAGGACATCACCGTCAACGCCGTCGCCCCCGGCCCCACCGCGACGCCGCTCTTCGTGGACGGCAAGAGCGAGGAGCAGATCAACGCGATCGCCGCCATGAACCCGGCGGAGCGGCTCGGCACCCCCGAGGAGATCGCCGAGACGGTCGCCTTCCTCGCCGGGCCCGGCCGCTGGGTCAACGGCCAGGTGCTCTTCGCCAACGGCGGCCTGGCCTGAGCCTCCTCCCCGCCCGGATGCCCGGCCCGGGCGCCCCGCCGTGCATGAAGCCGCCGATCCTGCACACTCGTCCCCCATGGCCAGGTCCAACGACGAGGTCGCCGAGCTCCTGCGGGAGTACGCGGACCTGATCGCGATCACCGGGGGAGACGCCTTCAAGGCGCGCGTGTACGAGAAGGCGGCGCGCGCGGTCGGCGGGCACCACGCCGACGTCCGCACGCTCGACGCCAAGGGGCTGCGGGAGATCCCGGGGGTCGGCCGGTCGATCGCCGACAAGGTCACCGAGTACCTCTCCACCGGCGACTTCCCCGCGCTGGAGAAGCTGCGGGCGAAGATCCCCGAGGGCGTGCGACGGCTGACGGCGATCCCGGGGCTCGGCCCCAGGAAGGCCTACACCCTGCACCAGGAACTGGGGGTCTCCTCCGTCGACGAGCTCGTCGAGGCGATCCACGCCGAGCGGCTGCGCGACCTCAAGGGATTCGGCCCCAGGACCGAGGAGAACATCCTCCACGGCGTGGAGCTCATGAGATCCGCCGGCGACCGGGTGCTGATCGACGCGGCCCTCGACCTCGCCGAGGACGTGGTCGCCACGCTGTCCCGGATCGACGGCTGCCTGCGGTGCGAGTACGCCGGGTCGCTGCGCCGGGGCCGGGAGACCATCGGGGACGTCGACGTGCTGGTCGCGGCCGAGGACTCCGAGCCGTTCATGGAGGCCTTCGCCGCCCTGCCGTACGTCTCCGAGGTGACCGCCCGCGGCCCCGCCAAGACCTCGGTCCGCACGGCCAGGGGCCTCGCCGTCGACCTGCGCGTCGTGCCGCCCGACTCCTGGGGGGCGGCGATGCTGTACTTCACCGGCTCCAAGGCGCACAACATCCGCGTCCGGGAGATCGCCGTGCGCGAGAAGCTCAAGCTGTCCGAGTACGGGCTGTTCGACGCGGAGAGCGGCGAGAAGATCGTCTCGCGGACCGAGGAGGAGGTCTACGCCCGCCTGAACCTGCCCTGGATCCCGCCCGAGCTGCGGGAGGACCGCGGCGAGATCGAGGCAGCCCGCGAGGAGAGGGCCGGGCGCGGTGACGGTCTGCCCGAGCTGATCGAGGAGTCCGACCTCCGCGGCGACCTGCACACTCACACCGACCTCACCGACGGCCTCGCCCCGCTGGAGCAGATGGTCGCCGAGGCCGCGAAACTCGGGCACGCCTACTACGCGGTCACCGACCACGCGCCCGACCTGTCCATGCAGCAGATGACCGAGGAGCGGATCCTCGCCCAGCGCGAGCAGGTCCGCGCCCTCGACGGGGCCTACGGCAAACGGGGCCGCACCGACCGCGGCGGCGGGATGCGGCTGCTGCACGGGGTGGAGCTGAACATCGACCCCGACGGCGAGGTGGACTGGCCGGCCGAGTTCCTGGCCGGCTTCGACGTGTGCGTGGCATCCATCCACTCGCACTTCCGCCAGAGCCGCGAGGAACTCACCCGGCGACTGGTCCGCGCCTGCGAGAACCCGCACGTCAACATCATCGGCCACCCCACGACCCGCATCCTCGGCAAGCGGCCGGGGATCGAGTTCGACCTCGACGAGGTGTTCGCCGCGTGCGCCCGCACCGGCACCGCCATGGAGATCAACGCGCACCCCAACCGCCTCGACCTGCGCGACGAGGACATCCTGCGGGCCCGTCGGCACGGCGTGCGGTTCGCGATCGACAGCGACGCGCACTCCGTCCCCGACCTGCGTCACCTGCGCTTCGGCGTGGGCACCGCGCGACGGGGCCGGCTCACCGCGGACGAGGTGATCACCACCTGGCCGCTCACCCGCCTGCGCCGCTTCCTGCGCAAGGGCCGCCGCGGCTGACCGGAAAGCCTCCCGGGAATGGATGCCTCCGGCCGCGGTGTGCCAGGGTGACGCGCCACGACGATCACACGGGGGGCCGGGATGCAGCCGGACACAGGGGAGTTGACGGTGTCGGACGCGACACCGGACGACCTCGAGGGCGTACTGAAACTCCAGTACCTCGCCTACCAGGGCGAGGCGGTGCGGTACGACGACCACACGCTCCCGCCCCTCACCCAGGACCTGGCGGGCGTGCGCGAGGACCACCGGGCCGGCGTGCTGCTCGTGGTGAGGCTCGGCAGCGAGGTGGTCGGCTCCGTCCGCGGCCGCCGGCAGGGCGACGCCTTCCACATCGGCCGGCTCGTGGTCCATCCGCGCCTCCAGCGGCGCGGCCTCGGCCGCCGGCTGCTGGCGGCGGTCGAGGAACGGGCGGGCGACGCGGAGCGGCTGGAGCTGTTCACGGGCGACCGCAGCACCGAGCAGATCGCCCTGTACACCGCCGCCGGGTACCGCCCCTTCCGCACCGAACGGGTCGCCCCGCACCTGGGCATGGTCCACCTGCGCAAGGAGGCCCCGGCCGTCGCACCGTCCGCCGGGCAGGGAGTCGTCTGACAACGAGACGTAGGCGAAAGCCTGTTGGATTCCCGCAAGCTATGGCGAAGATCGCCCGGCTCGTGTGAGGCTGCGCGCATGGGTCTCTTCGAACAGGAAAAGCCGGACCGGCTGCGCTCCGACCGCCCCCACTCCGCGCGGGTGTGGAACTACCTCCTCGGCGGCAAGGACAACTACCCTCCCGACCGCGAGGTCGGTGAGGCGATCCTCACCACGTTCCCCGACTTCGCGGCGGTCGCCCGGCAGCAGCGGGTCTTCCTCGGCAGGGCCGTGCGGTTCCTGGCCGGGGAGGCGGGCGTGCGGCAGTTCCTGGACATCGGGACCGGTCTGCCCACCGCGGACAACACCCACGAGGTGGCCCAGCGGATCGCCCCGGAGAGCCGGATCGTCTACGTGGACCACGACCCGCTGGTCCTGGTGCACGCGCAGGCCCTGCTCACCAGCGGGCCCGAGGGCGCCTGCGACTACGTCGAGGCCGACGTGAAGGATCCGCACCGGATCCTCGAGGAGGCGGCGCGCACCCTCGACTTCAGCCGGCCGGTGGGCCTGACGCTGCTGGGGATCATGGGCCAGCTGCCCGACGAGGACGACCCCTGGGGCGTGGTGCGCACGCTGGTGGAGGCCCTGCCGTCCGGCAGCTACCTGGCCCTCTCGGACGGCACGGACACCAGCGAGGCGCTGAACACGGCGGTGGCCGCGTACAACGCGCAGTCCGCGCACAACTACCACCTGCGCCCCGCCGAGGACATCGCCCGCTTCTTCGACGGCCTGGAGCTGGTGGAGCCGGGCGTGGTCCGGTCCGCCGACTGGCGGCCGCACCTGTCCGGTCCGATGCCGGAGGCCCCGGCCCACGCGGTGTGCGGAGTCGCCCGCAAGCCCTGACACCGCCCGCAAGCCCTGACCGCCCGCAAGTCCTGGCCGCCTGCGGGGCCGGCCCCCCGCGGGGCCTCCCGTCACATCCCGGCCGCCGCCTTGATGGCGGCCCGGATGCGCGGGTAGGTCCCGCAGCGGCAGATGTTGCGGATGGTGTCGAGGTCGGCCTCGGTGATGCCGCGGCCCTCCTCGGCGACACGGCGGACCAGGGCGACGGCGGCCATGATCTGGCCCGGCTGGCAGTAGCCGCACTGGGCGACGTCCTGGTCCAGCCACGCCTGCTGCATGGGGTGCAGCTCCGCGTCCACCGTGTCCGCCAGGCCCTCGATGGTGGTGACCTCGTCGCCGGGGGACAGGTCCTTCACCGGGACCGAACAGGGGTTCATGGCACGGCCGTTGAGGTGGCTGGTGCAGGCCTTGCAGACGTTGATGCCGCACCCGTACTTGGGTCCGGTGACGCCCAGCAGGTCGCGCAGGACCCACAGCAGCCGCTCGTCGTCGTCGGCCTCCACGGTGACCTGCTCGCCGTTGAGCCGGAAAGTGTGCACGGGCACGGATCGCTCCCAGAAGTCAGCGGACGTGGTCGAGGCCGTCGGTGGGCGAGGCCGGGACGGGCGGGACGGTCGGCTTGGGCTCGAAGGAGAGCGTGCCGTGGTTGACCGGGAAGCTGGTCGGCATGGTGCCGGTGGCGCGCCCGTAGGCGCAGGCGACCGCGGCCATCGAGGCGGCCACGCCCAGCTCTCCGGCGCCGCCCGGCTTGCCGGTGGTGTCCGGCATGACGATCACCTCCACCTCCGGCGGGGCGTTCCACTGCCGGGTGTAGAAGTAGTTGTCCCAGCTGGCCTCCAGGAAGTACCCGTCGCGCAGGTGCAGGCTCGACGTCAGCGTCAGGGCGATGCCGTCCATCAGGCAGCCCAGCATCTGGGCCTCCAGGCCGCGCGGGTTGACGGTCAGCCCCACGTCCACGGCGACGACAGCCCGCGTGACGCGCGGCCCGGCCACCCCGTCGCGGACCGGGCGGTTCACCGTCTCCGGGCGGCAGTCGATCTCCACAAGCACCGCGTTGGCGGAGTGGTACTCGGTGTGCAGCGCGATGCCCTGCGCCGTGCCGGCCGGCATGGCGCGCCCCCACTTCCCGGCCTCCGCGACCGCCTCCAGCACCGCCCGGGCCCGGTCGTCCTGGAGGACGTCGCGCCGGAACTCGTAGGGGTCCCGTCCCAGCTTCGCGGCGAGCTTGTCCACCATCAGCTCCCGGGCGCAGGTGACGTCGGGGGAGTAGACGTTGCGCATGCTGCCGGTGTTGAAGCCCTTGTCCACCTCGTTCAGCAGGCGGCTGTTGGCGCCGAAGCGGTACGGCATCGACTGCGAGAGCTGGAAGAAGGTCTGGGCGAAGGTGGCGTCGCCGATCGGCAGTTGCGCGGCCACCGAGGTGAGCAGCTCGCCGAGCCCGTGGCCGAGGTCGGTGGCCACGCCGGTGTGCCGCTGCTTGTAGCCGAGCACGGTCGGGCCCAGGTGATCGATGCGCACCCGCGAGCGGGCCATCGGGTGCGTGCGGCCCTGCCGGGAGTCGTCGGCGCGGTGCCACATCAGCCGGACCGGCTTGCCGATCTTCTTCGAGACCTCGGCGGCCTCCAGCGCGGCGTCGAAGAAGAGCTTGCGGCCGAACGAGCCGCCGCCCTCGGTGACATGGACGCGCACCGAGCCCACCGGCAGCCCCAGCTTGACGGCGAGGGTCTCCTGGGCGACGACCGGCGACTTCAGCGACGCCCAGATCTCCGCGCGGTCCGACCGCACGTCGGCGATCGCGCAGTTGGTCTCCAGCGCGCTGTTGCTGCGGAAGTGGAAGGTGAACTCGCCCTCCACGCTCGGCGTCAACGGCGGCAGCCCCATGGGGGGTTCGGCGGAGCGCAGCTCGCGCAGCACGGTCGCGTCGGACTTGCCCTCCGCGGTGCCCGGCCGCCACGCCACCCGCAGGGCGCGCACGGCGTCGATGCACCGCCCGAAGGTCCGCGCCCGCACCGCGACGCCCGTGGAGACCGTCACCACGTCGGTGACGCCCGGCATGGCGCGGACCTCCGCGAGGTTGGCGACCTCGCCGGGCCTGCCGTTGATCGTCGGCGGGCGGCACACCATGGTCGGCAGGGCGTCGGGGACGTCGAGGTCCATGGTGAACCTCTTGCGGCCGGTGACCGCGGCGAGCGCGTCGACGCGGTTGTGCGGGCGTCCGACGACGGTGAACTCGTCGGTCGCCTTGAGCTCCACGGACACCCGCTCGGTGCGCAGGGCGGCGGCCGGCGCGGACAGGTCCCCGATGCCGACGCGGCTCCCGCCGGGTCCGGTGACGACGCCGGCCTTCAGCGTAAGGTCGCCGACCGGCGCGCCGAGCCGCCCGGCCGCGGCCAGCAGCAGCCGCTGCCGGGCGACGGCGGCGGCCACCCGGATCGGCGTGTACGTCGAGATGGTGGTGTTGGAGGCGCCGGTGAGCTGGTTGAAGAGCAGCTCGGGGCGCGCGTCGGCCAGGGTGACCCGGACCCGGTCCACCGGCACGTCCATCTCCTCGGCGATCAGCATCGCCGTCGAGGTGGTGATGCCCTGGCCGACCTCGGCGCGCGGCAGGGCGAAGGACACCGTGCCGTCCTGGTGCACCTCGACGGTGATCAGGGCCGAGGTGGGCAGCGCCGCCAGGGTCATCACGTCGTTGAGGTCGACCAGTTCGGTGATCTCGGGGGAGGGGATCTCCACGGCCGCGCCCTCGGAGGGCGGCGTGGCCGCACCGGCGGGCGGGGCCGCCACGATCTCGGCGGCGGTCACCAGGGTGGGCGCGGCCAGCACGTAGCCGAGGAAGCGGCGCCGGCCCAGGGGCCGCCCGCCGCGCGGTGGAGCCGGCCGCGCGGCGGACCCGGGCTCCCGCTCGTCACTGCGCATGTTCGTCGACGTCCCGTCGTGGAAGGGGGGTTCGAGCTGGCTGTCAGGTATCGGGTACAAAGTCGAATTAGCTCGATCGTGCGATTGATGTCGGCGGGGCTTGTGGGTGCTTGACGTGGGTGGGTTAGCGTGGTTTCGCGATCTGGATCGCCGGGTGCGGCGTCAGCGAGCGGGGCTCCTGTTCCACCGGAGTGATGGGGCAGGCCCTCTCCGCCCGCCGTTGGCCCACCCGTCGGGCCAGGCCGTGCAGGGAACTGGCCTCCCGGGAGCGGAACACGCACAGGATGCGTGTCGCCACCCGGGGTTGAGTACGCCGGGGACCAGTTCGCCCAAGACCGTTCGGGGCGCGCCAGTGAGTGGGCTCACTCCCACTCACTGCACAGGAACGGTTCAGGCGCGCACCTTTCCATGGGCGCGCCATGACGGCAAGGGAGGAAGCGAGGGGGTCCCGTGAAGGAACCGGGGCCCCCTCGCTCGTGGGGGGCGGGTCAGCGGGCGGAGCGGGTCACAGGGGGCGGTTGGCGTCGGGGATCTCGAGGTGGATGGGGCGTCCCTCGGCCATGAAGAGCAGGACGAACTTGCGCAGCGCCTCCTCCAGCACCCAGGCGATGGAGGGCACGCCCGGGAACGGGATGAGGGCCTCGCGGAAGGCCACGACCAGCGGCCAGGCGCCGCTGACGATCGGCTGGAGGAGCGGCTCGCGGTCCAGGCCGATGAGGTCGCCGACCCGGTCGCCGACGATGTACCGGGAGAACGCGTTGATCAGCGGCTCGGTGAGGCCGGCGTCCACCTCGGCGATGATGCCGAGCAGCGCGTCGGTGAGCGCCGCGCCCTCGGGCGTGTGGGCCACGATCGGGTCGAGGACCTGTGCGGACTGGGCGTTGGCGTCGGCCCAGGTGGCGGGGATGTACTCGTCCTTGATGCCGAGCATGTGGGCGGTCACCTGCCACACGTGCAGGAAGCCCTCCGACTCGGCGGCCGAGATCGGCACCCTCCACTGTTTCAGCCTGCTCATGACATACGTAGGGAGGCTGTGCCAGGTCACCATCATGTCGGCCTGGCTGATCGGGATGCTCTGCCCGCCGCTGGTCTGCGACCAGCCCGGGGACTGCGGCAGCAGGTGGCGCACGGCCGCGTGCACCAGGCGGGTGCGCACGGTGGTCGCGATCATGCCGCCCTGCGGCTTGTAGGCGTACACGTCACCGACGTCGTAGCCGAGCTGGGCGGTCTTGGCCACCCGGTCCTTCATGTCGGCGCCGCCCTTGGAGTAGTACACGGCGCGGGCCTCGCGGGGGATGGCGGTGGACAGCAGGCCGCTGCCCAGGCCGTAGAGGGCGCCGGTGTAGAGCCCCTTCTTCTTCGTGAAGTCGACCGCCGCCTGGAGCTTGGTGGTGTTCGCCCAGGTGGGCAGCTTGCGGGCCTCCTCCATCCAGGCCCGCAGCTCCCCGGGGAGGCCGGCCGGCAGCGGCTGGTCGTTGCGCACCCAGTCGCGCAGCAGGTCGTTGACGAGGGGCACTTGACCGCGGTCGATCAGGTTCGCGACGACCGCGTCGACCTCCTCGTCCCACACCCACTCGGGGTCGACGCCCGCGCCCGTGCCGGCCACGGAGCCGGCCGGCGACCAGGTCCACAGGGACCTGGCCCGGGCCGGCGAGGCCAGGCTCAGCGCGCCGAACGCGCCCAGCGCGCCGCCCGCGCCCGCGAGCAGTAATCTCCGCCTGTCGATGTCTGCCATGGTGTGAACTCCTTCGGGAATGTCACGCGTCGGTGGGACGGTTGGTGTCGGGGATCTCGATGTGCGTGCCCTGCCCCTTGGTCAGGTAGAAGAGGATGTACTGGCGGACGGCCTCGTCGATCGTCCAGGCGAGCGGCGGCACCAGAGGGAGCGGGATCAGCTTCTCCCGGAAGGCCACCAGGGCCGGCCAGGCGGTGCGGATCGCCCCCTCCCAGAACGGCTCGCGCCCGATGCCGTCCATGTCGGCGATCTCGTCGCCGACCAGGTACCGCGCCAGCGCGTCGCACAGCGGCCGGTCGATGCCGCCGGGGCTGGTCTGCTCGGCGAGCTGGCCGAGCAGGATGTCGGTCAGCTCCACGCCCTCGCGCGTGGAGGTCAGGATCGGCTCGAGCACCTGCCGGTACTGGGCGTTGGCGTCGTCCCAGGTGGCCGGGATGTACTCGTCCCGGATACCGAGCATGTGCGCGCTCACCTGCCACAGGTGCAGGTACGCCTCCTTGTCGGCGGCGGGCATCGGCACCTTCCACTGCAGCAGGGTGCGCATCGCGTAGGTGGGCAGGCTGTGCCAGGTGACCATCATGTCGGCCTGGCTGATGGGGACGGTCTGGCCGCCGCTGGTGGCCGCCCAGCCCGGCGACCGCGGCAGCAGGTGCCGCACGGCGGCGTGCACCATCCGCGTCTTGACCGACTCCACGATCACCTTGCCGTCGGGCCGGTAGGCGTTCAGGGCGCCGACGGCGAAGCCCAGGAGGCTGGTCTTGGCGACCCGGTCCTCCATGTCGGCGCCGCCCTTGGACCAGTACACCGCTCGCGCCTCGCGGGGGATGGCGGTGCTGAGCATGCCGCCGCCCACCCCGTTGAGCAGGTTGAGGTAGACGCCCCGGCGCTTGTTGAAGTCGGCCGCCAGCTCCAGCTTCGAGCGGTCCGCCCAGGACGGCAGCCGGCGGGCCTCCTCCGCCCAGTCCCGCACGTCGGCGGGCAGGCCCGTGGGCGCCGGCTGGTCGTTGCGGGTCCACCCGCGCAGCGCCTCGTTGACCCGGGCCACGTCGCCCCGGTCGAGCACGGAGGCCATCAGCCGGTCGACCTCCTCGTCCCACACCCACTCGGGGTCGACGCCCGCACCGGCGCCCGCCACCGATCCGGCCGGCGACCAGGTCCACAGGGACCTGGCCCCGGCCGGGGACGCCAGGCCCAGCGCCCCGAACACCCCCAGCGTGCCGCCGGTGAGCAGCATCCTGCGCCTGCTGAGTCCGTCCATGACTTCCGACTCCTCCTCGGGTCCCGTGCCGCGCTCGTCCCGTTTGATATCGTGAAACACGACCCGTTTCTTTGTATCTCCAGATGAGCACAAGCGGGTCATGAACGCCAGAGGTTCGACGGCATCAGGGAGGAACCCGTGGCACTGGCACAACCGGAGGGGGCGGGAGCCCGCACGCAGCCTGTACGGTCGGTGCTCATGACCTCCTCGGACGTCCCGTCGCTGATCGAGATAGCGTTCACCGAGGCCGTCGAGGGCGCGGATCCGGACGACGACATCGCCGCGCGCCTGCTCGACGCCGCCTACGAGCAGTTCTGCCGGATCGGCATCAAGCGGTCCACCATGGCGGACGTGGCCAAGCTGGCCGGCGTCTCCCGCATCACCGTCTACCGCCGTTTCGCCACCAAGGACGTACTGGTCGAGCAGGTCGTCCGGCGGGAGTTCCGGCGCTACTTCGACCGGTTCGTGCACGACGTCCAGGGCGCCGAGACGGTCGCCGACCGGGTCGAGCTGGGCTTCGTCAGCTCGCTGCGCGCCATCCGCCGCAACGCCCTCATCGGCGGCCTGATGGCCGTCGAGCCGGACGCGGTGGTGCCGTCCATGACCAGCGACGGCGGCCGCACCCTGGCCGCGGTCCGCCAGTTCCTGGCCGGAGGGCTGCGCCGCGAGCAGCAGGCCGGGAACGTCTCCGAGGACGTCGACGTCGATCTGGTGGCCGAGATGATGGTGCGGATCTCCGCGTCCTTCCTGGTCATCCCGAGTCACGTCGTCGACCTCGAGGACGACGAGCAGATGCGCGCGGTGGCCCGGCGGTTCCTGGTGCCGATGCTCGAGCCACCGCGCCCGGCTCACTCGTAGAGCTCCCCGCTCTCCGCCCGCGCCACCAGGGAGGCGGGCGGCTCGAACCGCTCCCCGTACCGGTCGGTCAGCTCCCTGGCCCGGGCGACGAAGCCGGGCAGGCCGCCCGGATAGCCGTTGGCGTACTGCAGCACGCCGCCGGTCCAGGCGGGGAAGCCGATGCCCAGGATCGATCCGACATTGGCGTCCGCCACCGAGCGCAGGACGCCCTCGTCGAGGCAGCGCACGGCGTCCAGGCTCTCGGCGAAGAGCATCCGCTCCTTCATGTCCTCGAACGGGATCTCCCGTCCCGGCCTGGTGAAGTGCTCGTACAGGCCCGGCCACAGACCCGTGCGGCGTCCGTCCTCGTAGGCGTGGAAGCCGGCGCCCGAGGAGCGCCCGCCGCGCCCGAACTCGTCGATCATGCGGTCCACCACCGCCTCCGAGCCGTGCGGACGCCACTGCCCGCCCTCGGCGAGCACCGCCGCCCTGGTCTCCTCCCGGATCCGGCGGGGCAGCGTCAGCGTCAGCTCGTCCATCAGCCGCAACGGCGGCGCCGGATAGCCCGCCTGGGAGCCGGCCTGCTCCACCGAGGCGGGGTGCAGGCCCTCGCCGACCATCGCCACCGCCTCGTCGAGGAACCGGGCGATGACACGGCTGGTGAAGAAGCCCCGGCTGTCGTTGACCACGATCGGCGTCTTGCCGATCCGCGCCGCGAGGTCGAGCGCCCGGGCCACCGTGCGCTCGTCGGTCTTCGCGCCGGTGACGATCTCCAGCAGCGGCATCCGGTCGACCGGCGAGAAGAAGTGCAGGCCGATGAAGTCCTCCGGCCGGCCCACCCCTTCGGCGAGCTGGGTGATGGGCAGCGTGGAGGTGTTGGAGCCCAGCAGTGCGTCCGGTGCGACCACGTGCTCGATCTCGGCGAACACCCGGTGCTTGAGGGCGGGGTCCTCGAAGACGGCCTCGATCACCAGGTCGCAGCCGGCCAGGTCCGCGGCCTCGGCGGTCGGGGTGATCCGGGCAAGGACGGCGTCCGCCTCCTCCCGGCTCGTCCGGCCGCGCGCGACGGCCTTGGCGAGCAGCTTCTCGGAGTACCGCCGGCCCCGTTCGGCGGCCTCGGGCGAGACGTCCTTCAGGACCACCTCCAGGCCGCCTCGGGCGCAGGAGTACGCGATGCCCGCGCCCATCATGCCCGCGCCCAGCACGGCGACCCGGCGCGCGGTGTGCGGCGGGTGCCCGGCCGGGCGGCTGCGGCCGGACGCGATGTGCTGGGTGTCGTAGAAGAACGCCCGCATCATGTTCTTCGCGACCTGGCCGGTCATCAGCTCCACCAGGTAGGCGGTCTCGATCCGCTCCCCGGCCTCGAAGTCGGTCTGCGCGCTCTCGACGGCCGCGGCCAGGATGTTGCGGGGCGCCGGCATCGGCGCCCCCTTGAGCTGCTTGCGCAGGTTCGCCGCGAAGGCCGGAAGGGCCGCCGCGAGCTTCGGGTGCGAGGGGTCCCCGCCGGGGATCCGGAAGCCGGGACGGTCCCAGGGCTGGGCGGCGTCCGGATGGTCCAGCACCCACTGCCTGGCCTTCGCCAGCAACTCATCGCGCTTCGCGGCGAGTTCGTGGACCAGGCCCTTGGCCAGCGCGTCGGCCGGCCGGTAGCGCTGCCCCTGCAGCAGGACCTCCGTGAGCGCCGTCCGCACCCCCAGCAGCCGCACCGTCCGGCTGACCCCGCCGCAGCCGGGCAGCAGTCCGAGCGTCACCTCCGGCAGCCCGATGCGGCTGTCCGGGACGTCCAGCGCGACGCGGTGGTGGCAGGCGAGCGCGACCTCCAGCCCGCCGCCCAGCGCCGTGCCGTTGACGGCCGCGGCGACCGGCCGGCCCAGCGTCTCCAGGCGGCGCAGCTGCGACTTCAGCAGGGCACAGGTCTCGGCCAGTTCGGCGGCGTTCTCCGGCCGGGCCCGGCTCATGAAGTCGACGTCGCCGCCCGCGAAGAAGCTCTTCTTCGCGGAGGTGAGGACGACACCGGTGACGCCGTCGCGTTCGGCCTCGAGCCGGTCGAGGGTGGCGCCCATCGAGTCGGTCCAGGTGCGGTTCATCGTGTTGACCGGCCGGCCGGGGTCGTCCATCGTCAGCACGACGACGCCGTCGGCGTCCTGCTCCCAGGCGATCATGTTCGTGTGCGGCATCGGTACGGCGTTCCTCTCCAGGTGGGCACGGACCACAGCGGGTCCGGCGGGTCCAGCGAGCCGAGGGGGTCCGGCAGGTCCCGCGGGCGCGGCGGGGTCACAGTCGCTCGATCACGGTGGCGATGCCCATGCCGCCGCCGACGCAGAGGCTGACCACCGCGCGCCGCGCCGCGCGGCGTTCCAGCTCGTCCACGACGGTGCCGACGAGCATCGCCCCGGTGGCCCCGAGCGGGTGCCCCATGGCGATCGCGCCGCCGTTGACGTTGACCTTCTCCCAGGGCAGGGCGAGGTCCTGGACGTAGCGGAGCACCACCGAGGCGAACGCCTCGTTGATCTCGAAGAGGTCGATGTCGTCCACCGTCAGCCCGGCGAGCTCCAGCGCCTTGCGGGTCGCCGGGGCCGGGCCGACGAGCATGATCGTCGGGTCGGCGCCGCTGACCGCGGTGGCGACCACCCGGGCGCGCGGGGTCAGGCCGAGCTCCGCCCCGGCCCGCTCCGAGCCGACCAGGACCAGCGCCGAACCGTCCACGATCCCCGAGGAGTTCCCCGGGGTGTGGACGTGCTCGATCCGCTCCACCCAGTGGTACTTCTGCAGCGCCACCGCGTCGAAGCCGCCCAGATCGCCGACGGCGGCGAACGAGGGCTTCAGCGCGGCCAGCGTCTCCACCGTCGTCCCCGGACGCGGGTGCTCGTCCTCGGCGAGCACCGTGATCCCGTTGCGGTCGCGCACCGGCACCACGGACTTGGCGAAGTGCCCGCCGGACCAGGCCTTGGCGGCCAGGTCCTGGGAGCGCACCGCGTAGCGGTCGACGTCCTCGCGGGTGAACCCCTCGATCGTCGCGATCAGGTCCGCGCCGACGCCCTGCGGCACGAAGTACGTGTCGTACGCCGTCTCCGGGTCGGCGGCCATCGCCCCGCCGTCGCTGCCCATCGGCACACGCGACATGGACTCCACGCCGCCGGCCAGCACCAGCTGCTCCCAGCCCGAACGGACCTTCTGCGCGGCCACGTTGACGGCCTCCAGGCCGGAGGCGCAGAAGCGGTTGAGCTGCATCCCGGCCACGTGGTCCGGCAGCCCGGCCACCAGCGCGGCGGTCTTGGCGACGTCCATGCCCTGGTCGCCGACCGGCGAGACGACGCCGAGCACGATGTCGTCGATCCGGGCGGGGTCGAGCTGCGGGTGGCGGCGGCGGAGCTCGTCGATCAGCCCGGTCACCAGCGACACCGGTTTGACGTGGCGCAGTGCGCCTCCGCGGCCCTTGCCGCGTGGGGTGCGGATCGCGTCGTAGATGAATGCCTCGGTCACTGTCCTCGCACTTCCTCTTGTCGGTGCGACGTGCTCCCGCGGAGCCGGCCGCAGAAGCGGTGCGACGGCCCGCGGGAGCATCCGGCGAGCAACAGGAAAGGGCAGTTGTTGGCGCTATGTCAATAGCTCCCGTTGCGACACAAGCCCGTTGGTGCAAGGTAGTTGTGGGCTTCAGCAGGAAGTCACGCTCGTCGGCGCGCGGTCTATTGACACCCGGCCAATCCCCGGTCCACTGTGGGCCCCGCTCGAGGAGTCCGCTCACGGTTCGCGATGGAGGGAGCCCGCCGTGGCCATAGCAGAGCAACTGCAGCAGACCGTCGAAGGGTCGACGATTCCCAGGCTGCTACGGCGCAACGCCGAGCAGTTCCCCGCACTTCCCGCACTCACCACCGGCGTCGGCCCCGACGAGGGCACGCTGACCTGGTTCCAGCTGCGCGCCGAGGTCGCCGCCCTGACCCGCGGTCTCGCCGCGCTCGGCCTGCGCGAGGGCGAGCGCATGCTGATCGCGATGTCCAAGCGCGCCGAGCACTGGGTCGCCGACCTGGCCGCCGTCCACCTCGGGGCGCTGTCCTGCTCGACCTACGACACCCTGAGCACCGAGCAGATCCGCTTCGTCGCCCGGCACAGCGCGGCCACCGTCCTCGTCCTGGAGGGCGAGGAGCAGATGCGCCGCTGGGGCCCCGTCCTCGACGACCTTCCCGACCTGCGGGCCGTCGTCGTCCTCGACTGGTCCGTCGCCCCCGAGGGCGACGAGCGGTTCGTCAGCTACCAGGCCGTGCGCGGCGGCGTGAAGCCCGACGAGGCGGCCTTCGAGGCGCTCACCGACGCCGTCACCACCGACCAGCCGCTGACCGTCGTGTACACCTCGGGCACCACCGGCGACCCCAAGGGCGTGGTGCTCACCCACCGCAACGTCATCTACGAGTCGCTCATGCAGGACGAACTGGTCGCCGTCCCCGAGCACCCGCGGACACTGGCCTACCTGCCGATGGCGCACATCGCCGAACGGGTGCTCGGCATCTACATGCCGATCTGCAACGCCGGCCACGTCACGATCTGCCCCGACCCGGCCCAACTCCTGCCCGGACTGCTCCAGGTGCGCCCGCACGGCTTCTTCGGCGTCCCCCGGGTCTGGGAGAAACTCGCCGCCGGGCTGCGGGCGAAGCTCTCCACGCTCACCGGGGAACGGGCCGCCGCCGTGGGGCAGGCGCAGAAGCTCGCCCTGGAGGCGTTCCGGCTGCGCTCCGAGGGCCGCGAGGTGCCCGAGGACGTCGCCGACTCGCTGCGGCAGGCCGACGAACAGGTGCTGCTGCCCATCCGCGCCGCCGTCGGCTTCGACGAGTGCCGCCGCGCCTTCAGCGGCGCCGCCCCCATCCCCACCGCCGTCCTGGAGTTCCTGGCGAGCGTCGGACTCGCGGTGTACGAGGTGTGGGGACTGAGCGAGACCACCGGCGCGGCGACCGTGAGCATCCCCGGCGCGTTCGCCCTCGGTGCGGTCGGCCGGCCCGGCCCCGGCATCGAGGTGAAGGCCGCCGAGGACGGCGAACTCCTCGTCCGCGGCCCGGTCGTGGTCCCCGGCTACCTGCGGGCCGAGGGCGGCATCGAGCCGGCTGCCGACGCGGACGGCTGGCTGGCCACCGGCGACGTCGGCACGATCGACGACCGGGGCATCGTCACCGTCACCGACCGCAAGAAGGAGATCATCATCACCGACGGGGGCAAGAACATCGCCCCCACCAAGGTGGAGTCCCTGCTGCGCGCCCACCCGCTGGTCG
Organism: Streptomyces sp. NPDC056600; assembly: GCF_042792855.1. Classification (NCBI taxonomy): domain Bacteria; kingdom Bacillati; phylum Actinomycetota; class Actinomycetes; order Kitasatosporales; family Streptomycetaceae; genus Streptomyces; species Streptomyces sp. NPDC056600. Next base: position 5,863 of record NZ_JBHTVQ010000043.1, on the reverse strand, counting down.
CCCAGGCCGTCGCGATCGGCGACCGGCGCCCGTACATCACGGCACTGCTGGTGCTCGACGAGGAGATGGCGCCCCTGTGGGCGAAGGCCAACGGCATCGACGCCGGCGGCCTGGAGGAACTGGCCCGCCACCCCGAGGTGCTGGCCGCCCTCGACGCCGCGGTCGCCGAGGCCAACGCGCGGCTGGCCCGCCCCGAGCAGGTGAAGCGGCACCGGGTCCTGCCCGGCCCGTGGACCGCGGAGTCCGGCGAGCTGACCCCGAAGCTGAGCCTGCGCCGCAGGGACGTCGACCGGCTGCACGCCACGACGATCGAGTCGATGTACACATAGGTCGGCCGTCGACACGACGACGGCGGACCGACGAGAGGGATGGACGCCATGGGCGGTCAGCGCCAGGTACAACGACGCAGGATGGATCCGGACGCCCGCAGGGCGGAGATCCTCGCCGTCGCCCGCAGGCTCTTCGGGGCCAGCAGCTACGCCACGGTGTCCACCTCGGACATCGCGGCCGAGGCCGGGGTGGCACGGGCGCTGATCAACCACTACTTCGGCGGGAAGCGGCAGCTGTACCTGGAGGTGGTGCGCCAGATGATGGTGATCCCCGCCTCCGTCTCCGAGCGGCTGCCGCCCACCACCGCCGAGGAGCGGGTCTCCATCTGCGTGGACCGGTGGCTCGAGGTCGTCGAGCGCAACCGGGACATGTGGCTCTCCGCGATCGGCCTGGAGGCCCTCGGCAACGACCCCGAGATCGACCAGATCATGCTCGAGGCCGACGAGATCGCCACCGACCGGGTCCTCGAGGCCGCCATGATGACCGACGTCGTCGAGGGACGGCAGAAGCTCCGGGCGATGATCCGCGCCCACGGCGGCATGCTCAAGGCCGCCTCCCGCGAGTGGCTGGTGCGTTCCACGCTCAGCCGCAGCGACCTGCACGTGATGCTGACCCGCACCGTGCTGCACCTGGTGAACACGGTCTTCCCGGCCGTGCGGGACGACGAGTGACCGAACCGCCTCTCAAGGAGGAAGCACCCCCATGCCCCGAGTCCTGACTGACGAGCGCCGCGACCTGGTCAAGGCGATAGGCGACTTCTGCCGCCGCGAGTGCGGCACCAAGGAGCAGCGCGACAAGCTCACCGCGAACGGCCAGGAACCGCACAACCAGCGGCTGTACGAGAAGATGGCCGACCTCGGCTGGCTCGGCATCGCCCTCCCCGAGGAGTACGGCGGCGCCGGCCAGGGCATGGTCGACCTGTGCCTCTTCCTGGAGGAGACCGCCTACGGGCGCGCCCCCATCAGCGGCTTCGGCACGACGATCATCACCGCGGCCGCCTACGAGAAGTTCGGCACCGAGGAGCAGAAGCGCGTCATCCTCGAAGGGGTGGTGCGCGGTCGGGTCGAGGCCGTCTCGATGTCCGAGCCCGGCGCCGGCTCCGACGTGGGCGCGCTCACCTGCCGCGCCGAGCGCGTCGACGGCGGCTACCTGGTCAACGGCCAGAAGACCTGGTGCTCCAACGCCCACTTCGCCGACCACATCCTGCTCATCGCCCGCACCTCGCGGGAGGACTCCAAGCACCAGGGGCTCACCCAGTTCATGGTGCCCACCGACGCCGAGGGCCTGCGGATCCACGGCATCGAGACGATGGGCGGCAAGGAGGTCAACGACCTCTACTTCACCGACTGCTTCCTGCCCGACTCGGCCGTCGTCGGCACGGTCGGCCAGGCCTGGGGCCAGCTGATGGCCGGGCTCAACCTGGAACGGATGATCCTCGCCGCGCTGATGCTCGGCGTCGCCCGCCGCGCCTTCGACGACACCCTCGACTACGTGCGCCGGCGCGAGCAGTTCGGCCGGCCGATCGGCTCCTTCCAGGCCCTCAAGCACCGCATCGCCGACATGGCCACCGAACTCGAGTGCGCCCGGCTGCTGCTGGACGACACCGCCGCCGCGATCGACGCCGCACCGGACCGCGTCTTCGCCCGCGAGGCGTCCATGGCCAAGCTCAAGTGCACGGAACTCGCCAAGCACGTCGCCCTGGAGGGCATGCAGATGCTCGGCGGCTACGGCTACGCCACCGAGTACGGCATGGAAGGACTGCTGCGCCAGACCGTCGTCTCCACGGTGTACGGCGGCACCAGCGAGATCCAGCGGGACATCATCGGCAAGACGTACGGACTGTAGGCGGCGGGGGCGGCGATGCTGAGGACACGCTTCACCGAGATGTTCGGGGTGCGGCACCCGATCGTGCAGGGCGGGATGCAGTGGGTGGGCCGGGCGGAGCTGGTCTCCGCCGTCGCGGAGGCGGGCGCGCTCGGCTTCCTCACCGCGCTCACCCAGCCCACGCCCGAGGCGCTGGCGCGGGAGATCGCGCGCTGCCGCGAGATGACCGACCAGCCCTTCGGGGTCAACCTGACGATCCTGCCGTCGATCAGCCCGCCCCCCTACGACGAGTACCGCCGGGCGATCGTCGAGTCCGGGGTGCGGATCGTCGAGACGGCCGGCGCCAGCCCCGAGGAGCACCTCCCGGACCTGCACGCCCACGGCGTCAAGGTGCTGCACAAGTGCACCAGCGTCCGGCACGCGGTGAAGGCCGAGCGCATCGGCGTGGACGCGGTGAGCATCGACGGCTTCGAGTGCGCCGGCCACCCCGGCGAGGACGACGTCCCCGGCCTGATCCTCGTCCCGGCCGCCGCCCGGCGGCTGAGCGTCCCGGTGATCGCCTCCGGCGGCTTCACCGACGGGGCCGGACTGGTCGCGGCGCTCGCGCTGGGCGCGGAGGGCGTCACCATGGGCACCCGTTTCCTGTGCACCGAGGAGGCGCCGGTGCACCGGCGGGTCAAGGAGCGGATCGTCGAGGCCGGCGAACTCGACACCGAGCTGATCTTCCGTCCGCTGCGCAACACCGCCCGGGTGGCGAGCAACACGGTCAGCCGCAAGGTCGTCGAAGTGCTTGCCGAGGGCGGCCAGTTCCCCGACGTGCGGGACCTGGTGGCCGGTGCGCGGGGTCGCAGGGTGTTCGAGGAGGGCGACCTGGAGGCGGGCATCTGGAGCGCCGGTCTCGCCCAGGCCCTGATCGACGACATCCCCACGGTCCGCCGGCTCGTCCAGCGCATCGTGGCGGAGGCGGAGGACCTGATCACCGGCCGCCTCGCCGAGGCGCGGCGGGCCTACTGACCGCACCTGCCCGCCGCGGGAGAGGAGGGGAGGCCCGGTGCCGCGGGCTCCCCTCCGCCGTGCGGCAGCCGCTCCACCCTCCCGGTCCGAAACTTTCGCGCCAACCGGGTCCCGGCCGTTGACGGCGGCAGCGGTGTCTGGGTTGATGGTCCCCGACTTCCTGGGAGCGCTCCCACCGTCCGTTCCGGGGCGCGGGACGGCTCCCGTCTCCCCCCCATGTCCTCCGGAGGACCAGTGAGAACCAAGACTCCCCGAGGTGTGTCCTCGGCCTTACGCCCGGCCGCGGTGCTGACCGCCGGCGCCCTCGTCGCGGGCGCCGCGATCTGGGCCACGCAGCTGTCGGCCGGCGCCGCCGAGGCGGCGGGCGGCTGCCGGGTGAACTACTCCGTCACCAACGCCTGGCAGGGCGGGTTCGGCGCCAACGTCGAGATCACCAACCTCGGCGACCCGGTCACCGCGTGGTCGCTGCGGTGGACGATGGCCGGCGGCGAGGCGGTGACCCAGGCCTGGGGCGCCGACGTGACCCTGGGCAGCACCGAGGTGACGGCGAAGAACCTGAGCTACAACGGGTCCATCGCCTCCGGCGCCACGGTGAGCTTCGGCTTCAACGGCTCACTGTCCGGCTCGGCGACGCCGGTGGTGCCGTCCTCGTTCACCCTCAACGGCACGGTCTGCGACGGCTCCACGACGAGCGGCGGCACCAGCTCGGGGACCACGTCGGGTTCGACGTCGGGCTCCACCACGTCCGGCACCACGTCCGGCACCACCTCGGGGTCGTCGACCTCCGGGGCCACGAGCGGGAGCACCACCGGCGGTTCGACGGGCGGACCCACCGCGCCCGCCGGCCAGGGCCGGCAGGTCGAGAAGCTCGACCGGGGCGTCGTCTCGGTGCGCAGCGGCACCGGCAACCTGGTGTCCTGGCGCTGGCTGGCCACCGACCCGGGCGACGTCGCGTTCAACGTGTACCGCGACGGGACGAAGGTGAACTCCTCCCCGCTGACCGGCGCCACGAACCTCCTCGACGCCGGCGCGTCCGCGAGCGCCTCGTACACCGTGCGGGCCGTGGTGGGCGGCGCCGAGCAGGCCGCCTCCCCGGCCTCCCTTGCCCTCGCGAGCGGCTACCGCGACGTGCCGATCTCGCCCCCGCCGGGCGGCTCGAACGCGAGCGGCTCCTCCACCTACGAGGCCAACGACACCAGCGTCGGCGACCTCGACGGGGACGGCCGCTACGAGTTCGTCGTCAAGTGGACCCCGACCGACGCCAAGGACAACTCCCAGTCCGGGTACACCGGCAACACGATCGTCGACGCGTACAAGCTCGACGGCACCCGGATGTGGCGCATCGACCTCGGCCGCAACATCCGCTCCGGCGCCCACTACACGCAGTTCCAGGTCTACGACTACGACGGCGACGGCAGGGCCGAGGTGGCGATGAAGACCGCCGACGGTACCGTCGACGGAGCCGGCAAGGTGATCGGCAGCGCGAGCGCCGACCACCGCAACTCCTCCGGCTACGTCCTGGCCGGCCCGGAGTACCTGACCGTCTTCGACGGGCAGAGCGGCGCGGCCCTCCAGACGGTGAACTACGAGCCGCCGCGCGGCACGGTCTCCTCGTGGGGCGACAACTACGGCAACCGCGTGGACCGTTTCCTCGCCGGCACCGCCTACCTCGACGGGCAGCGGCCCTCCCTCGTCATGGCCCGCGGGTACTACACCCGCACCGTCGTCACCGCCTGGGACTGGCGCGACGGCAAGCTCACCCGCCGCTGGACCTTCGACAGCAACGCGAGCGGCAACAGCTCTTACGCGGGCCAGGGCAACCACCAGCTCTCGGTCGCCGACGTGGACGCCGACGGCAGGGACGAGATCGTCTACGGGGCGATGACCCTGGACGACACCGGCCGCGGCCTGTGGAACACCGGACAGGGCCACGGCGACGCCCTGCACGTCGGCGACCTCGACCCGTCCCACGCGGGTCTCGAGGTGTTCAAGGTCGACGAGGACGGCAGCAAGTACGCCGACTGGGTCGCCGACGCCCGCACCGGCCAGATCCTGTGGAGCCACGCCTCCTGCGGCTGCGACAACGGCCGCGGTGTCTCGGCCGACGTGTACGCCGGCAGCCCCGGGGCGGAGTCCTGGTCCTCGGCGGTCTCCGGCCTGTCCGACACCAAGGGCCGCAACATCGGCCGCAAGCCGTCCTCCAGCAACTTCGTGATCTGGTGGGACGGCGACCCGGTGCGCGAACTCCTCGACGGCACCCACATCGACAAGTACGGCACCGGCTCCGACACCCGCCTGCTGACCGCCTCGGGCGTCCACTCCAACAACGGCACCAAGGCCAACCCGGCCCTCACCGCGGACCTGTTCGGCGACTGGCGTGAGGAGGCGGTCTGGCCCACCACCGACAACCGGGCCCTGCGCGTGTACTCCTCGCCGAACGAGACGAGCCGGCGCATCACCACCTTGATGCACGACACCCAGTACCGGGTGGCGGTGGCCTGGCAGAACACGGCCTACAACCAGCCCCCGCACCCGAGCTTCTTCCTCGGCGACGGCATGCCCACCGCGCCGCGGCCGTCGGTGTACACGCCGTGACGGCCTGAGCGCCGGACGTGGGGGGGGGGCGGCGGGGGCGGCGGGGGGGCGGCAAACCGGGCGCGCCCGGCCCCCCCCGCACCCCCCCCCCGCGCGCCCC
>NZ_JBHTVQ010000042.1:32182-74346 GCF_042792855.1 Streptomyces sp. NPDC056600 | reverse complement strand
CACGACGGCTGTGCCTCCTCGTTGCCGCTCAGGCGTCCGTCGCCGCCGGACGCCGCAGCCCGGGAAGGGCGGCGAGGACGGTGATCAGTCCTGCCAGTGGAAGAGGAGGGTGTCGACGGACCGAGGGGCCCGTCCGCCGAAGTAGTAGACGTGCAGACCGGTCACCTGCGTCGTGTCCCACGGGTCGATCCAGCGGAGACCGGCGGACCGCAGGGCCTCACGGGCGGGGGACTCGTCCCCGGCCGTCACGGTGACGAACGGGCCGAGGGTGCTGACGAACACCTCCGTCTCCCCGCACAGGATCACGTGGTAGGTGCCGTCCCCCTGCTGGTTGTACTCGCCCACGGGGACCGGGGCCTGCGGCGCGAGACCCGCGGCGGTCAGCGCGGCCACGGCCCGGCGCAGCTGGGCCTCCTGGTCGACCGGGGCGGGCGGCTCCGTGCACACCGCCTCCAGCCTCCAGCGGGGGTCGGTGCCCCGCGTGCAGCCCCACGGCGCGTACGCGTGGACGATCGCGCGGCGGACGTCCTCGTCGAGGCCGGGGACCTCGACCCGAGGGCTTCCCAGGGTCGCGTACAGGGCCCGGGTCTCGTCCAGGTCCTCGGTGAGGCGGTACAGCGCGAAGGCCGCCCACAGTTTCGCGTCGACCGTCGGAGCCTCGGCGAGGTAGGCGCGCACGCGTCCCGGATCGGTCATGTACTCCTGGGCGGCGAAGGCCACCCGGGGGTCGGGGTCGGCCAGCACATCCGCCACGTCCTCCCCGGCCCCGGCCCGCAGGCGCAGGTGGGCGGCCCGGTCCTCCGGCCGTGCGACGCCCAGGTCGGCGCGGATCGCCTCCACCCCGTACCGCTCGACCAGCGCGTCCAGGCCGGAGCCGCCCGACCGTTCCGATCGCAAGCTGTCGGAGAACGCGACCGTCGCCAGTTCGGGGGCCGCCGAGCGGTCGCCGAGCTGTCCGCGTGCCCTCAGGACGGCTTCACGCATGCCGTGGCCGGACTCCCCGCGCCGGTCCTCGTGCCGCAGCCAGGGCAGCAGCTCCGCACGGTCGGACAGGACGTCGAGCACGGCGATGCGGACCTCGGTGGTGTCCTGCGGGTCCTGGGCACGTGCCGACAATTCGGCGAACCACTCCTCGGGCACCCGCCCCGCCAGGGCCGCGGCGCAGGGCGTGCGCCGCCACCACGGCTGCGAGGTGTCGACGACCCAGCGGGCGAGCCGCGTCGCCTCCACGGCGCGCAGCCCGTCCGCGTCGGCCTGCAGGGCGCGGGGGACCAGTTCCTCGATGCTCCTCACCGCGCGGATGCTAGCTGCCCGGGAACGGGCCCGTCCCGGTCAGCAGATCGACTGGCTGCTGTTGACCAGCGTGTTGTTGCGGAACGTCGTGTTCGTCCCGCAAGGGCTCTCGCGGATGGCCGAGTTGGTGACCGTGAGGTTCTGGATCCAGATGTCGGAGTTGTTGGGGAACTCCGTGCGCGCGGCGAGGCGGATCTCGCCGCCGCCGCTGACCGTGCCGCTCTGCGCGGCGAGGGTCACGTTGTAACAGTTCTCGATCAGCACCGCGTTGTTGCCCGTGTTGGAGATGGTCACCCGGTCGATGACCGCGCCGCCGCTCTCCGAGACGCAGAACACGCCGCGTCCGCCGCCGCGGGCGACCACCTCGCCCACCCGGATGTTGGTGGGGTACGAACTGCCCACCCGGCCGTTGCGGTTGGCCATCCGGAAGGCGGCGTACCCGGTGCCGGTCCCCGCGTTCTCCGCGTCCACCTTGGTCACCGTGGCGTTGATCGTCTGGTTGAGCAGCAGGCCCGACTCGCCGACGTTGCGGGCGGTGACGGTGCCGATGGTCAGGCCGTCCACGCCGTAGGTCTCCACGGCGTGGCTGGAGGCGCCCGAGACGTACACGCTGTCGATGCGGACGTTACGGGTCCACTGACTGGTGTCGCCCCGGTTGTCGATGCGCACGCCCAGGCCGGAGGAGAGCCGCATGTCGATCTGACCGAGGACCACGTTCTGCACGTTGCGCAGGAAGATGCCGTAGAGCGGGGTCCCGGTGACGTTGAGGTGCTGGACCTCGACGTCCCTGGTGCCGCGCGAGTACACCGGCGCCTGGTCGCCCGAGCCGGTGCCGGTGACGTTGATGGTGCCGCAGACGTCCAGGGCGGTGTAGCTGGGCAGCGAGATGCGCGAGCCCGCCGACATGGAGCCCGAACCGCGGACCACCACGCGCTCCTTGGAGGTCCGGCCCGCGGTGAGGCTGCCCACCGCCGCCTGCACCGCGGAGCGCAGGTCGGAGCCGGTGTACACCGTCGTGGAGCCGCGCCGCGCCGTCCAGGTGGAGCCGCTGAGCACGGCCTCGGCCTGGTACGCGCCGTCCCCGCAGGCCGCTGCCGCCGAGACGGCCGCGGTGAGCTCGGTGGGAGTCCCCTCCTCGGGCGAGGCCAGCGCGGCGGCGGTGGTGGTGAGGGCCAGCGCGGCGGCGGCGAGGGCGCCGACGCGACGGCGCTCGGGCCCGTGTCTGCCCAGCAGCGCGGCGAATAAGGGGAGTTCTGATCGGCGTCCCATGAGGTCGGTCTCCGCTCGGGTCGTCGAACCGGCACGGGGGGAACCGGTTCGTTCACTTGTGGGGATCGTGAGTCTGCTGAGGGCGCCGCGCACCGTCAATGGGCTCTTGAGCCAGGCCGCCCGGTGCGGACGCGACACGTCCTGTTCCGTTCGCGCCCGCGTCGTTACGCTGCCCCGGTCACGGACGATCCGGGGGCGGGGCATGGGGGCGAAGTGATGAGGGAGCCGACGTTCGGCATATTGGGCCCGTTGCAGATCAGGGGCCCGATGACACGCGGCTGCGTCCCGCTCGGCGGGCCCAAGCCGCGGGCGGTGCTGGCCACGCTCCTGCTGCGGCCCGGAGAGTTCGTCTCGCTGGACACATTGACCGAAGTCCTGTGGCCCTCCCGGCCGCCCCGGTCGGCCGTCGCCAACCTTCGCACCTATGTACGCGCGTTGCGCGCGGCGCTGGCCACGGCCGGTGTGGACCACGGAGGGCTGCGCACCCGCCACGGCGGTTACGTCCTGGAGGTTCCCGCCCTCGAGCACGACCTGCTGCTCTTCGAACGCCGCCTCCACCGGGCCCGCACCACCCGGGACGTGGGCCGGCACGCCGCCGCCCTGCGCGGCTACGAGTCGGCGCTGGGGCTGTGGCGCGGCGACGTGCTGCAGGACCTGCCGGGCAGCGTGCTGTGGGACCCGGTCCTGACCCGCCTGGCCCAACTGCGCGCCGTCGCCCTCGACGAATGCCTGCGCCAGCGGCTGCGCGTCGGGGACCACGGCACGCTCGTCGCCGAGCTGCGCGCCCGGATCGCCGCCGACCCGCTGCGGGAGGACCTGTGGCAGCTCCTGGTGCGCGCCCTGGACGGCGCCGGCCGGACCGCGGAGGCCGGCGCCGCGTACGCCGAGGCCCGGCGGATGCTCGCCGCCGAGCTCGGCGTGGTGCCCGGGACCGCCCTCCGGGCAGCGGGGGAGGCTCTGTTCAGCAGCCGTTCGTGCTGGTCTGGTAGCGCACCAGGTAGTCGCTCCAGGTGACGCCCTGGACGACGGCGACGACCACCACCCCGTCGTGGATCTGCTCGTAGTGCAGGTGCGGGGAGAGGGAGTACAGCGCCGAGGTGGCCCCCACCGTGCCGATCCGCTGCCCCCGGGTCACCGTGTCGCCGACCTGCACGTCGCGGCTCTGCAGGTGCGCGTAGCGGGTCCGCCAGCCGTCGCCGTGGCCGATCACCACCGTGTTGCCGTAGCCGGTGTCGGTGGCGTAGTACGACGAGAGCACGGTCCCGCCCGCGCTGGCCAGGACCCGGCGGCCCAGATCGTCGGGGTTGCCCGCCGCGTCGTAGTGGTTCCAGTCGATCGAGTGGGAGGGGCTGTGGCCCTCCCAGTTGCTGCCGCGCCAGCTCTGGTCGCAGACGAACGGCATACGGAACGCCGGGCGGCCGGCGTCCGCCGCCGCGGACGCCGGGGCGGCCTGCAGCAGCGCGGTGAACATCGTCAGCCCCGCCAGCGCCGCCGGCACGGAGCGCGCGGTGAGTCTTCGTCCCGCCATGGATCCTCCCAAGTCGTGGGGGTGATCCGGCGATTGAAGGGGGCGCGCATACAAAGGGCATACAAGAGACGGCCGGGCGGTCGGGGCGAGCTCAGGGCAGCAAGGTCAGAGCAGGGAGCCCAGTGGTCCCAGGTCGAGGTTGAGGTCGTCGCGGCTGAGGCCGTGCTGGGCGCAGAGGTCGTCCATGCGCTGCTCCAGCAGCATCAGGGCGGTGCCCAGACGGTCCTCCTGCTCGGCCGTGAGGGTGCCCTCCTCGAAGCGGCGGATCGCCTGCTTCTCCATCAGCTGCCGCAGCAGTTCGACGACGGTGAGGACGAGCTCGGCCAAGCCGTCGGCGACCCGCTCGGGGTCGAGGTCGAGGGTGCCGTCGCGGGGGAGGGGAGCGGGGTTCACGGGAGCCTCACAGGGGGCCGCTGTCGGCCCAGGGGGAGGGGACCCGGGCGGAGACGGACGAGAGCAGGGCGCGCAGGGACAGCCGCACCAGCGGGACGTCGGCGATGGCGATGACCAGATCGCCGCTGATCACCACGCCGGTGCCGAGCACCCGGTCCAGGAGGTCGACCAGGGGCAGGCCGATCGGCGCGTAGGGCTCGTCCCCGTCCCAGGGGACGGTGGGCGGGAGGCCGTCCTCCCGCGCGTCGGGAAGGATCACGGCGCCCCCGCCCCCGCCGTGGCGGCCGGCTGCTCCATGCGGGCGAAGGAGTAGGGGACCCACGGCCCCGACCAGCTGATGTCCACCTCGCGCAGCCGCTCGTCGACGCGCAGCCGCTCCAGCGCGGCCGTGAACTCCCCGCGCCGGGCGTCGTCGACCAGGTAGGCCGCGTTGAGCAGCTGCGGGGCCGTGACGCCGGTCAGCTGCTCGCTCTGCGGGCGGTGGGAGGCCGCGTCCACGGCGTGCGCCCGCAGCGCCCGGTCGACGGTCAGGGCGACCGCCCGGGCCGTCTCGTGCCGGTCCCGCCGCACGCGGTGACGGGTGCTCGCCCGGCTCAGGTAGCTCCGGCCGCCCTCCGCGCCCGCGGCGGACGGCCCGGGGGAGCCGGGGGCGGGGGCGGGGGCGGCCGTCGTCTCCCGGACCGAGGCGTGCACCTTGACCGCCCACTCGGTGCGGCCGGCCAGCCGCGCGAAGAGTGCCAGGACCGTCTCCCGGCGGGAGGCCACCGCCGCCATTGCGTTGCCGTCGCTGAGGTAGACCGTGGCCAGCGGCAGCGGCACGACGGGCCCGTAGGGCGCGGCCGCCGCGACTCCGCGGTGGTGGGCGAGGGCGCACCGCTCCAGCTCCTCGGGGTGCTGGAGCCGCTCGGCCAGCGCCTGCTCCTGGAAGTCGTCGGCGGGCACGTCCTGCACCACGAGGACCACCTCCCCCGCCTCCAGGGTGCGCAGCGGGCCGCCCCCGGGGTGCCCGGGGACGGCGGAGAGCGCCTCCCCGGGCGGGCGGGAGGCACACAGGGCGAACAGGTACGTGACGGTGCCGGTGTCGCTGCTGCTCATCGGGTGGGCGTCTCCGGGTGCGTGTGCGGGTGCGTGGGTGGGTGCGCGGGTGTGCCGGTGTCGCGTGAGGGCTCGCCGTCGAGACGGCGTTCCAGGGCCGCCAGGCGTTCGCGCAGCGTCTCGTTCTCCTCGGCGAGGGCGTCCCGGGCGGCCCGCGAGGACATCGCGGGGTCGGTCTCCCACCAGTCGATGCCCGCGCGCTTCGCCGTGTCGACGGAGGCGATGAACAGACGCAGACGGATGGTCAGGAGCTCGATGTCCAGCAGGTCGATCTTGATGTCGCCCGCGATGACCACACCCTTGTCGAGGATGCGCTCCAGCAGGTCGGCGAGGGTGCTGTTGTTGGGCCCCGGGAGGTAGACCGTCGCGTCCGCGGGATCGACCCAGTCGGTCACCTCCGTCACGACGCTCCCTGCTTGCTGCGGCCACGGCCACGGCCACGGCGCTGCCGGGGCGGTTCCTCCTCCTCCGGTTCGGGCTCCTCGTCGACGTCCTCGTCCTCGTACGCGGCCTCGTCGTCCTCGTCGTCCTCGTCGTCGAGGTCCTCCTCGTCGGCGTACTCGTCGTCGTCCTCCGCGTCCTCGTCCTCGTCCGGCTCCTCCGCCTCGTCGCCGTAGGGCTCGTCGTCGAGGGAGTCGTCCGCCTCCTCCTCGCGGCCCTCCTCCGCCTCCTCGCGCTCGTTCTCCTCGTCCTCCATCGCCTCCTCGTGGCTGCGGACCACCTCGCCCTCGCGGATCTCGCCGCGCCAGCCCTCCAGCTCCTCGTCGCCGTGGAGCGTGACGTGGCGGGCGAAGTGCTTGAGGTCCAGGCGCAGGCGGCGGCCCTGGGCGCGCCACAGGTTGCCGGTCTTCTCGAAGAAGCCCGCCGGGAAGTACTCCACCACCAGCACGATGCGGGTCAGGCGCGGGGCGAGTTCGTGGAAGGTGACCGCGCCGCGGGTGGAGCCCTTGGCGCCCTCGGAGGTCCACACGATCCGGTCGTCCGGGATCTGTTCCTGGACGGTGGCCTTCCAGCTACGGCTGGAGGGGCCCACCTTCAGGTTCCAGTCGGAGCTGATCTCGTCCTTCTGGCTCACCCCGCGGACGCCCTTGGTGAAGCCGCTGAACTCCTCGAACTGCGTCCACTGGTCGTAGGCCGTGCGCAGCGGGACGGCCACGTCGAGGATCTCGACGATGTTGGTGGCCTTGCCGCCGCCCCCGCCGCCCTTCCCGCCGCCGCCTCCGCCCCCGCCGCCGGTGAGCTTGTCCTTGACGTTGTCCTTCACGCCCTTGACCTTCTCGGAGAGCATGACCTTCGCCGAGTTCTCCCCCTTGACCACCCGTCCGGCGATGCGGCCCAGGCCGCCGGCCTTCTCGGCCTTGTCGCCCAGACCGAGACCGTCCGCCGAGTCGAGGAGCCGTTCGGTCACGCCGCTGAGCCGGTCGCCCGCCTTCGACACCAGGCTGCTGCCCAGCGCTCCGAGCAACTGACCGAAGGCGTCCTTCAGTTCGTCGATCGGCAGGCCTTCGTCCCGGCCGCCGTCGCGTTCCTGTCGTCCGTTCGCCATGCCGTTCACTTCCCTCGCCGAGAGCCGGAGCCGGACGCCGAGCCGGATCTGGCCGCCGTCTTCTTCTTCACCGCCGCATTGGCCACCGCCGGGCCGGTCGAAGCCGCGCGGCGCACCGTCGCCCTGCGCGCACTGCCCCGGTCGGCCGCGGAGTTGCGCAGGCCCGCCGAGCCGGCGGAGGTCCGCCGGGGCCTGCCCCGGCCGGCGGCGGGCGCGTCGTCCTCCTCGCGGTCCTCGTCCTCGTCATCCACGTCCTCGTCACGGTCCTCGCCGGACGGCCCCTCGTCGTACGCCTCGTCCTCGTCGTCGTAGGCGTCGTAGGCGTCGTCCGCGTCGCGGCGGTCGTCGGCGTCGTCGTCGTCCTCACGGTCGTCGGCGACGCCGGAGAGGCGTTCGCCGCGGTCACGCAGCGAGTCGCTGAGGTCGAGGAGCTTGCGGCGGGCGGCCGCGGTCACCGCGGCGCGGCCGGCGTTCAGCACCTCGTGGCGCATCTGGTCGGTGAGGTCCTGGAACTGCGGGGTCTCCCGCAGCTTGGTGAGGCCCTGGGTGGCGAGCTGGGTGGGGGACATGCTGAAGCGCCGCCCCGCCAGGTAGGTGCCGACGGCCAGGGCCAGCTTGGCCTTCTTCGTCCGGCCGAGGAGGTATCCACCGGCGACGGCCGCGGCCATCGCCGCCTTGCAGTTCTGGTTCATCGAAGTCCCTCGGGAGTACGGGTGCGGGCGCCGGCGGCGGGCCGGCCGCCCACGCGGCGGACAGGGTTCTCCAGCAGCCTCAGAAGGCGGTCCTCCTCCTTCTCGAAGGCCGCCTCGTCGATCTCGCCCTCGTCCAGGGCGCGGTGCAGTGCCGCCAGCCGCGCTTGCACCAGACGCGGGTCGCGGGCCTGACGGTCGGCCTCGCGGGCCAGTTGGTCGGCGATCCACACGGTTCCCCGGACCGGGGCGAAGGGCAGCAGCAGGATCTCGGTGAACAGCCCCACGCCCCTACCTCCTGGTCCCGGCGCCGGCGGACCTGGCGGCGGACCGGGCGGTGGACCGGGCGGGTCCTGCCCCGGCGGGGCGCGCGCCGCCCGCCGCCGGGCCCGCCGTGGTGGGAGCGTCGACGAAGCTGTAGCAGGGCAGCGGCCCGGTCAGGCTGAGCGCGAGCCGCGTCCCCTGACGCCGGGCCTGCTCGTCCACGGCCCTCCGGAAACACTGCTCGGCCTCGGCCGGCACCAGGAACGAGGCGCTCAGCACGACCGTGTCGTCCACCTCGCCCCGCGCCGAGCGGCGGGCCAGCGGGGTCAGCCGGTCCAGCACCTCGCGGGCGGCGTGCCGTGCCTCCCGGGTGACCGCGCGGGCCAGCGCCTCGCCCAGGCGGACGTTGGCGTCGTAGTCGGGGCGGCGGCGGGTGCGCCGGGCCAGCTCGCGCAGCTTCTCGTCCCGGCGGACCAGGTCCTCGAAGCAGCCGGGCACCGTGTGCCCCTTCACGTTCATCTCGACGCAGCCCCGGATCCGCTCCAGCTGCGTCTCGAACTGCGGCCGCTGCTCCCGGAGATAGGACCCCAGCGTGTCCTCGTCCTGGGCGAGCACGGCGAACCGCATGGGCAGGACGGGTCCCTGCCCGGACAGCTCGCCGAGCACCGCCTGGTGCGCCGCGAGGTGGCGGCGGCGGGCCCGGATCTCGGCCGGAGCCGAGGAGACCGCCGCGCACAGGGGGCCTGCGGTCAGCAGCCGGACGGCCACGCCGTCCACGCCCGCGGCGCGGGGCGCCCGGACCCCGGCCGGCGCGATCCCGTAGACGTACAGGGAGCCGGTGGTGACCGGCGCCGCCGAGGGGGCGCCGCCGGACAGGACGGCCGAAGGAGCGGTGGTCACGGTCAGTCCTCCGAACGGCGGCGCGCGCGGGGCCGGTCGCGGTCCCGCTCGCGGTCGCGGTCACGCTCGCGCCCACGGTCCCGGGCGGCCCCGGCCGGGCGGCGGCGGTCGTCGTCGGTCCGGCGGCGGCGCTGCGGCCGGGGCCTCTCCTCGTACGCCTCCTCGCCGAGGTCCTCGTCCGCGGCGCCCGCGGCGTAGTCCGCGTACTCGACGTCCTCGTCGTCCCGGGTGTCCGTGCCGAGCACGCCGCGCACCTTGTCGCCCAGGGAGCGGCCCGCCTTGCGGGCGCCCGCCTTGACGACCGTCTTGCCCATCGCCCCGCCGCCGAAGAGCTCCGGCACGGTCTTGCTGCGGGAGGTCCGCTCCAGGTCCAGGCGGTTGCAGGCCTCGGCGAACCGCAGATAGGTGTCGACGCTCGCCACGACGATGCGGGCGTCGATCTTTATGATCTCGATGCCGACCAGGGACACCCGGACGAACACGTCGATGACCATGCCGCGGTCGAGGATCAGGTCGAGGACGTCGTACAGAGTGCCCGCGCGCGGCACGCAGGCCAGTTCGTCGGCGTACGGGGACGGAGTCACGACGGTCATGGGCGTTCCTTCCGGAAGGGGTGCGGCCGCCTACTGGTCGGCGCCCCCGCGCCGGTAGCGAGCGGTGCGGCAGTACTGGACCATCCGGCCCTCGGCGTCCAGTTCCACCTCGTAGGTCGCGAGCAGGCTGGTGGTGTCGGGGATGCGGGCCAGTTCCAGGACGTCGAGGACGACGCTCCAGCCGCCCTCCTCGCTCCTGCGGACCGCCGACACGCCCTCCTGCGGGTGGTGGACGAGTGCCGCGAGCTCGTCGGCGGCGCACCGCGCCGCGTCGGCCGCGGAGCGGACCTTGCGCTCCCGGGGAGCGCGCCGGGTGGCCGTGGCCGAGGCGCGTCGCCGCTCACCGTTGTCTGCCATGGGACAACCCTTGCGGCAGTACGCCCGCCGGCGCGTGCGCAGTTGGGCCGACCGGGTGCGCAGCACCACCGGGCGGTTCGGAGGAGAACCGGAGGGAAACCGTGCCCGGAACACCGGAACACCGGGTGACCACCGTGCTGCACAGCGCGCCCGCCCGGCTCCTCACCCACCCGGCGGTGGCGCTGCCGTTGAGCACCGGCTCGCTGGTGCCGCTGTACTTCACCCCCTTGTACGGCGCCCTGATGGCGCACCCGGCCGGGCACTGGCTGCTGCACCTGCACCTGCTCGCATCCGGCTGCCTCTTCGCCCACGCCGTCGCCGGACCGGACCCGGCCCCCGCCCGCCCCGGGGTGCCGGCCCGGCTGGTGTACCTGGGGGCCGCGATCGCCGCGCACGCGCTGATCTCGCAGGCCCCGTACGGCGGCTTCCACGTGTACGTCGACGCGGTTGCCGAGCTCCGGCAGGGCGCGGAGCTCATGTACTGGGGCGGCGACCTCGCCGAGCTCCTGCTGGCCGGGGCGCTGGTGGCGACCTGGCGGCCGGTGCGCCGCGGTGGCGCCGGCCCGGTACGCGGGGCCGCGGGTGGGGTACCCGGGCCGGGACGCCGGACCGCGGCGCGCCCGTCGGCCTGAGCGGGATCCGCTGCTCCGGCGGGCCGCGCCCCGCGCGTGTGCGCGGCCCGGGACAGGACGAGGCCGGCAGCACAGGGAGATGAGCAGCCATGACGTCCCACAGCGCCGAGCTCCCTTCGCAGGGGGTGACCCTGGACGGCGACCTCGCCGTGCCACCGGGGGCGCGCGGCGTGGTGCTGTTCGCGCACGGCAGCGGCAGCTCACGCCTCAGCCCCCGCAACCGCGCGGTCGCCGAAGGCCTGCGCCGGGCGGGGTTCGCCACCCTGCTGATGGATCTGCTGACGCGCGCCGAGGAACGCGAGGACACCGCCACGGCGGCGCTCCGCTTCGACATCGCCCTGCTCGCCGGACGGCTCGCCGACGCCGTGGACTGGGTGGGAGGCCACCCGGACACCTCCGGCCTGCCGGTCGGCCTGTTCGGCGCGAGCACCGGGGCGGCCGCCGCCCTCACCGCGGCCGCCGAACGGCCGGACAGCGTCCGCGCGGTCGTCTCCCGGGGCGGCCGCCCCGACCTGGCCGGCGACGCGCTGCCGCGGGTCGGCGTGCCGGTGCTGCTGATCGTCGGCGGGACGGACGAGACCGTCCTCGACCTCAACCGGCAGGCCGCGATGCACCTCCCCGGAGCCCACCGCGTCCACGTCGTGGGCGGTGCGACCCATCTCTTCCCGGAACCCGGCGCGCTCGAGGAGGTCACCCGCGCCGCCGCCGACTGGTTCCAGGAACACCTGGCGGTGCGCGGCTGAGACGCGCCGCAGGCGGATCACGTGACCAGGGGGAGCGAGGAGAGAAGAGATCCATGCGATTCCACGACCGCCGGGAAGCCGGCCAGGAACTCGGATTCCGGCTCATGCAGTGGGCCTCCGACGGCGAACTCTTCGAGCCCGTCGTCCTCGCGCTGCCGCGTGGCGGCGTACCGGTGGCCGCCGAGGTCACCCGGGCCCTCGGGGCGCCGCTGGACGTGCTGGTGGTGCGCAAGATCGGCGTGCCCGGCCGCCCCGAGCTGGGCGTCGGCGCCGTCGTCGGCGACGACCCGCCCCTGTTCGACCGGACGTCACTGGACATGCTGGGCCTGAGCGAGGAACGCCTCGCGCCCGACGTGGCCCGGGAGCGGGAGGAGGTGCGGCGGCGCTCCCTGCGCTACCGGGGCGAGCGGCCCCTGCCGGACGTCCTGCACCGGGCGGTCATCCTCGTCGACGACGGCCTGGCGACCGGCGTCACCGCCCGCGCCGCGCTGCGCCATCTGCGCCGCCAGGACCCCTCACGGCTGATCCTCGCCGTCCCCGTCGGCGCGCCGCAGGCCGCCTCCGCGCTGCGAGCGGAGGCCGACGACGTGATCTGTCTGCGGCAGCCGCGGGACTTCCAGGCTGTCGGCCTCTGGTACGAGGACTTCGAGCAGGTGGACGACGACGAGGTGGTCCGCATCCTCGAGGCGTCGAGGCGACGGGAGGCCACCCTGTGAGCGGCGGTGACCGTGAAGGCCGGCGCCCCGGGCCCGAGGACCCCCGACGACCGGACGGCAGGAGCGGGGCGACCGGCAGGCGCCGCCGCCGCAGCGGGACGGAACCGGTCACCGCGCGCAGCGCGCTGGGACTGCGTCTGCTGCTGTCGGCCGTCTTCCTGCCGGTCTTCGTCGCGCTGACCGTCTTCTTCGCCCTGTGGGCCGCCGACGCCGGACCGGGGGAGAACCCCGACCGCGGCACGCTGATCGCCTTCACCGCGGTGTGCGCGCTGGTCGCCCTGCTGGCCGCGGCCGACCTGCTGGTCGTCCTGCGCAGGCGCCGGGGTGCCCGCGGTGGTGCCTGAGGCCGGCCGGCCGGAGGCCGCCGGATCCGGGGAGGCCGGCGGCCGGGAAGGCCGGCGCAGCGGGTGGGGTCAGCGCAGCCGGGCCGCGAGGAGGGCGATGTCGTCCGTCTTGCCCTTGCCGAACCGGTCCAGGAGGACGTCGCACAGCTCCTCGATCTCGCGGGGCGCCTCGGCGAGGGTCGCCCCCAGTTCGTCGAGGCTCTCGGTGAGGTCCACGCCCGGCACCTCGACCAGGCCGTCGGTGAGCAGCAGCAGCGTCGAACCCTCCGGCACGTCGTGGCTCACGCCCGGCGGGTGCCGCAGGTTGAGGCCCAGCAGCGGGCCGTGCTCGGTGAGGTAGCGCGTGGAGCCGTCCGGTTGCCGCAGCAGCGGAGGGATGTGGCCCGCGTTCGCGACGTGGACCCGGCGGGCGCCCGGCTCCACCAGCACCAGGCAGACGGTGACGGTGATCGACGGACGCAGCCGGGTCAGCAGGGCGTCCAGCCGGTCCAGCAAGGTGCGCGGGTCGTGACCCTCGATGGCGTAGGCGCGCAGGGCGTGCCGCACCTCGCCCATGATCATCGCTGCTTGCAGCGAGTGCCCGGCCACGTCGCCGATGGCCAGCAGCAGACCGGCGGGTGTCTCGATGACCTCGTAGAAGTCGCCGCCGATCTCCGAGTCGTCGGCCGCCGGCTCGTAGCGCACCGCCAGATCGACGCCCGGCACCTCGGGGAGCCGGTCCGGGAGGAAGGTGCGCTGGAGGGTGAGCACCAGCGCGTGCTCCTCGCTGCGTGAGCGCAGCGCCTCCAGCGCCAGCGCGCACGCCTGGGCCAGCTGCGACAGCAGTTCCCGGTCGTCGACCCCGGCGAGTGCCCCGGCGTCCACGGCGAGCGCCAGGGGAGGCCGCCCCTTCTTGGTGCGGGCCAGGATCAGGGCGACGTCACCGGTGAAGACGTCCGCTTCGGCGCCGTCCTCCCGGCACACCAGCTCGCGCCACTCGGTGGCCGGGAGTACCGCCGTCGCGGTGCCGGTGCCGTCCCCCAGCATCCGGCCGGCCAGCAGGTCCAGCAGGCGCGGCTCCGGCGTCGACAGCTCCACCGGCGGGGCGTCGTCGGACGCGGCGGGCCCGGGCTCCGGCGTGCGGCCCGCGGAGGCCAGGTGCAGCACGCGGTTGTCCGGGCTCAGCGCCACGGCCACCGCGGGCGACTGCATCAGCGTGGCCGCGCCCGCCGCGGCCGCCTCGGTGAAGGCGCGCCCGTCCCGGGCCGCGTACACCGCCAGGGTGCTGCTGTTGAGGGCCGCCACCCGGGCCGCCAGCCGCTCGGCGCGGCGGCGGGCCCGGGCGTAGCGCAGCGCGGCGGTGACCGTGGCCAGCAGTTCGTCCGGGGCGATCGGCTCGGTGAGGTAGGCGTCGGCGCCCCGGTGCAGGCCCTGGGCGCGGTCGCTCACCTCGATGGCGGTCGCCGAGATGTGGATGACGGGCAGCGAGGCGGTCCGCGGGTCCGCCTTGATCTGCTCGCAGACCTCGAAGCCGCTCATGTCGGGCAGCCGCACGTCCACCACGGCCAGCTCCGGCAGCTCCCCGTCCGCCGCCGAGGCCAGCACGGCCAGGCCCTCCGCGCCGTCCGCGGCCTCCACCACCGTGTGGCCCGCCCGGCGCAGCCAGCTGCTGATGATGTACCGCTTGGTGTCGTTGTCGTCGAGCACCATCACCTTGGCGACGGCGCTGTCGTTCTGAAGCCAGGGGCTCACGACCGTGGGTCCTTCCTGATCGCCCCCTGTGCCGTGCTCGCCCCCTGTGCGGTGCTCGTCCCCCGCTCCGCACGATCCCGGCGCGGGACGTGCTCGGCGAAGGCCGCCGTGAGCCGCGTCAGCGTCAGCGACGACTTGTCCAGCACCGTCCGGGCGTGCCGGAGCCGCTCGTGGTCCAGGGTCTCACGCCGCGCCGAGGTGACCACGACGACCGGGATGCCGTGCAGCTCCGGGTCGGCGGCGAGTTCCGCCAGCACCGTGTAGCCGTCCATGTCCGGCATGTGCAGGTCCAGCAGGACGGCGTCCGGCCGCTCCTCGCGCACCACCGCACCGGCCCGGCCTCCCCGGTCCACCTCCACGACCCGCTCCGCCAGCTGCTCCAGGAGCGGCCGGACGGCGGCGCGGAAGACGTCGTCGTCGTCCGCCGTCACCAGGACGGTCAGCAGCGGACCACCCTCGGCCCCGCCGCCCGCCCTGGACGGGGACGGCCGCACGGGCAGTCGCACGGTGACCTGGGTGCCCTGCCCCGGGGCGCTGGTCAGGACGAGAGTGCCGCCCAGCAGCTCGGCCAGCCGGCGCGCGTACGGCAGCCCCAGACCGGTGCCGGAGCGGCCCCGCTGGTGCGGCCCGCGCACCTGGTAGAACTCCTCGAAGATCTGCTGCTGCTCCGCCTCGGGGATGCCCACCCCGGTGTCGGTGACGGTGAACACCACGAAGCCGTCCCGCTCGCCGTCCCCCTCCCCGTCCTCGGTGGCGACATCGAGCCGCACCGTGCCGGACTCGGTGAACTTCAGCGCGTTGGAGAGCAGGTTGCGCAGCACGCGGGTGAGCATCACCTCGTCGCTGACCACGGTCAGCTCCGGCTCGGCGACGACCAGCTCGGCGTCGCCGTGCCGCGCGTACCCGCCCAGCACGCCCCGCAGCTGGCCGAGCAGCGCCCGCAGGTCGACCGGCCCCCAGTTCGGCTCCAGCCGGCCCGACTCCGCCTTGGCGACGTCCAGCAGCTCGTCGACGAGCGCCAGCAGTGTGGCGCCCGAGGCGGCGATCAGGGAGACCTGCCGGTGCTGCTCCTCGTCGAGGCGCTCCGCGTCGAACTCCAGCAGCATCCGCGCCAGACCTACCACGGCGTTGACCGGGGTACGCAGCTCATGGCTGACGTTGGCCCAGAACCGGGTCTTCGCCTCGCTCGCCTCCCGCAGCTGGCGCGACTTCTCCTCCAGCTCGGCGTAGAGCGCGACGACGCCCCGGTTGGTCTCCTCCAGCTCCTCGGAGAGCTCCGAGTACAGGGCCATCACCCCGCGGTTGGTCTCCTCCAGCTCGGCGTTGAGCCGGCGCAGCTCCTCGCGCTGGGCCCGCGACTCCTCCAGCGCCGCTATCAGGTCCACGGTCTGCGCCCGCGCGTCCTCCACGGCGGTAGCCCCCTTGTGGGTCTGAAGGGCCGCACGGGTGCGCGCCACCAGATCGGGCGACGGAGTGTCCCCGGCCAGCGGCTGTTCGATCACCAGGCTCCGGTCCACGGCGGTGTGTTCCAGCGGCACCAGCCGGGAGGCCGCCCGCAGCGCCTCCCGGCCGGGGCCGGGGCCGTCCTTCCACAGCAGCGTGCACCGCAGGTGGGGGCGGGCCCGGCCGACCAGGTCGAAGGAGACCGTCAGGTCGCAGGACCCGATCAGGTCACGGCCCAGCTCGCTCAGCGCGGTCGCCAGCCGGATCTGGTCCTGCGGCTCCACGCCGAGCGACTCGGCCGCGGTCTTGCCGCTGCGGCGCAGCACGAACACGTCCTGCTCGGTGGTGAGGGACAGCGAGACCAGCGGCGTGGCCCCGCAGGACGCGTCCGTGCTCACCACGGCCCCTTCGCCACCACGACGCCGGCGTCGTCGCGCCGTACGCCCGCCTCGCGCAGCAGCTGGGCGGCCGCCACCAGGGGCGTGTGGTCGAGGAAGCCGGGCATGTCCGAGGCCTGCCAGCGCTCGGTGAGGCCGTCGGAGTGCATCACCACGACGCCCTCGGGCGGCAGGTCCAGCCGGACGGTGCGCAGGGTCGGCATCTGGTGCCCCACGATCCCCGGCGCGGACAGCAGGGAACGCCGCGCCCCGGTCGCCGGGTCGACGACGAAGGTGCTGATGTTGCCCACACCGCAGAAGAACACGCTGCGGGTCGCGGGCTCGATCCGCACCACGGCGATCGCCCCGCCGCGGCTGCCCCGCAGCGCCTTGTGGACGTCCTTGAGCACGCCGTCGGGCTGCTCCGAGGCGGAGTCGCGGAACGCGGTCACCGCGGCCTGCGCGGCGCGTTTGGCGAGCGGCCCGTGGCCCAGGCCGTCACAGCACATGACCAGGACCGCCCGTTCGCCGTTCCCGTCGGCGGAGCGCGCCGCGCGCGGGGCCCGCAGCGGGGTGACGTCCACGGGCGGGGGCCGCAGACCGGTGAGCTCGGCCCAGCCGAGCCGCCGGGCCACGGGCTTCGCCGCGTCCCTGCCGGTCGCCGCCGCGTCGGGGGTCGTCCCGGAGGAGGCCGGCAGGGAAGCCGCCGCGCGGCACTCGTCCCGCGCGCCGACCAGGCGCACGGCCCAGGCGTCGCCGCACACGTCCTCGCCGTTGATGGCGCGTGTCAGGCCCTCGACCAGCGGACCGCCGGACTCCGCCGTGCGGCGGTCCGCCGTCTTCGGCCAGAACCTGGCCGTCAGCACCGTCCCGCGCCCCGGCAGCGAATGCAGCCGGAAGGTGTCCGCGAGGCGGGATATCGCGCCCAGGCCGATGCCGAGGGTGCCCGCGGTGGAGGTGCCGTCGGTGAGGGACTTGGCGACGTCGGCCATGCCCGGACCGGCGTCGGTGGTGACGAACTCCACACCGGCCTCGTGCGGGGTGCGCACGACACGCAGCAGGAGGGCGCCGTCGACGGCGTGCCGGCGCAGGTTGGTCGCCGCCTCGCTGACTGCGAGGGCGACCTCGGCGCACCGCTGTTCGTCGAAACCGATGCGCCGGGCCAGGGTCACCGCGGCGATCCTGGCCGCGGCCGGGAAGGACTCCTGGTCGCGGAGCCAGGTGATGTCCTCAGCGTCCAGGATGTCCCAGCTCAGCGGGCCCATTTGGTCACCGCGACCCGGGTTCCTCCGCCGACCTCGGTGTCCAGCGTGAACTCGTCGACCAGACGGCGTGCGCCGCTGAGGCCGAGACCCAGACCTCCGCCGGAGGTCCAGCCGTCGGTCAGTGCCTGGTCTATGTCGGGGATGCCCGGACCGGAGTCGTCGAAGATCGCGCTCACACCGGTCCGGCCGTCACGCCGGACCAGGCCGATGCGCAGGACCCCGCCGCCGCCGTAGACGAGCGTGTTGCGCGCCAGCTCGCTCGCCGCGGTGACCAGCTTGGTCTGGTCGACCAGCGACAGCTTGCAGCGCTGGGCGAGGGTACGCACCAGCTGGCGGGCCCGCACGACGTCGTCGTTCGAGTCGATCGGCATGGTCTCTTCGTCCGCGTCGAGCTCGGGCAGGGGCGCCTTCATCGCTGTGCCGGACGGTGGTCACCCGGCCGGGCCAGCATGGCGAGGCCCTTTTCCAGCGAGAGGGCGGTCCGCACGCCGCCGAGCGACAGGCCCAGCTCGACCAGGGTGATCGCGACGGCGGGTCTCATCCCGACGACGACGGTCTCCGCGTCGAGCATGCGGGAGATGGCGGCGGTGGTGGCGAGCATGCGGCCGACGAACGAGTCGACGATCTCGACCGCCGTGATGTCGATCACCACGCCCCGGGCCCCGGACTCCACGATGCGGCCGGCGAGGTCCTCCTGGAGGTCCAGGACGATCTGGTCCTCCAGGTCCACCTGGATGGACACCAGGAGGACGTCGCCGATCTTCAGAACGGGTACGCGCTCGGTCACGCCTGGCCGCCGCCGTTCGTCAGGTCGCCGCCGCGGCGGGCGAGGGCGTGCTTGAGGGCGTCGGCCAGCGACGCCTTGGTGACGATGTCGCCGAACTGGATGCCCAGGGCCACGATCGTCTGGGCGATCTGCGGGCGGATGCCCGAGATGATGCACTCGGCGCCCATCAGCCGGGCCGCCACCACGGTCTTCAGCAGGTGCTGGGCGACCTCGGTGTCCACGGCGGGCACGCCGGTGATGTCGATGATCGCCTGGTCCGCGTCGGCGTCGACCAGGGCCTGGAGCAGCTTCTCCATGACCACCTGGGTGCGGGCCGAGTCGAGGGTGCCGACCAGCGGAACCGCGACGACGCCCTCCCACAGCTTCACCACCGGGGTGGAGAGCTCCATCAGCTGCTCGGACTGCGCGCTGATGATCTCCTCGCGGGTCTTGGCGTACACCTCGAGCGTGAAGAGCGCGAGGGCGTCCGCCAGCCTGCCGAGCTGGAGGTACGCGTGGATGTCCTCGGCCGAGGTGTCCACGGTCGGGGCCAGCACGTCCTTGAGCGCGAGCACGCTGGTCGCCGTCTCGGTGGGCGTGAACCCCTGCCGGGCGCGGCTGCGCGACAGCTCGGCGAGCAGGGCCCGCACCTCCGCGTACGCGTCGCCCTGCCAGTCGAACGCGCCGTCGCGCAGACCGGCCACCAGCGCCGTGTACAGCTCGTTGAGCTCGCGCTCGAGTTCCGCGAGCGAGATCCGGCCGCGCAGCGTGCGCGAGACGGACTCCACCCAAGCCGCGGCGAGCAGGTCGTCCTTCGCCGTCAGCAGTTCGACCAGTCTGTTCGACTCTTCTTGCCCTGCCACCGCTGTGCTCCTTCGATACGTGCCCTGATGACCAGCGGGTTCACGAGCCCACCGGCCGTCGTCCGCCCTGACGGACAGCGTGGCCGATGGGCCGCGCGGGGCGCGCGGGGACTAGGACGACGGAAATCATCTGGCTTCCGATACCCCAGCATGCCTGACGCACACCTGCGAAGTTTTCGCGAGGGTTCGGTGATGCCCGACACAGTCGCCGGGCGTCCGGCGGCCCGGGCCCGGGCCCGGCCTGGGCCCAGGCCGTACGGTGGACCGGGGCAAAGCAGCCGGGACGGCCGGAAATCGAGCCCCGTCGACCCGAGGGGGCGGAGGCGTTTTCACTTCCTTCACAAGGTGAAGTAGCCTCCCAACTCGTCGTTCGACGGGGGCGGAATCCCGCGAGCATGATGCGGAGAACTCCGGGTATACGTGGAGTTCGCCGTGCGGCCCTCCGTCATGGCACCAACACGGAAAGAGGTCGGGCGTGGCTGAGGCGGCGGCGGTCGAAGGTACGCGTGGCGCACCGCGGTCGCGTTCCTCGCGAGGGGGCGCAAAGACCGGAGCCGGCAAGATCGGCGAGGCGGAGCTGCGTCAGCTGCTGGCGGGTCTCACCGCGGTACGCGACGGAGACTTCGGCACACGGCTCTCCGACGAGGAGGACGGCCTTCTCGGCGAGATCGCCACCGTCTTCAACGGCATGGTCGACCAGCTCTCCCTGTTCACCTCCGAGGTGACCCGCGTCGCCCGCGAGGTCGGCACCGAGGGCACCCTGGGCGGGCAGGCCGAGGTCCCCGGCGTCTCCGGCACCTGGGCGGACCTCACCGACTCGGTGAACGCCATGGCCGGCAACCTCACCACCCAGGTCCGCGACATCGCCCAGGTGGCGACGGCGGTCGCCAAGGGCGACCTGTCGCAGAAGGTCGACGTCGACGCCCGGGGCGAGATCCTGGAGCTGAAGAACACCGTCAACACGATGGTCGACCAGCTCTCCTCCTTCGCCGACGAGGTGACCCGCGTCGCCCGCGAGGTCGGCAGCGAGGGCCGTCTCGGCGGCCAGGCCGAGGTGCCCGGCGTCGGCGGCGTGTGGCGCGACCTGACCGACTCCGTGAACTTCATGGCCGGCAACCTGACCGACCAGGTCCGCAACATCGCCCAGGTGACCACCGCGGTCGCCAAGGGTGACCTGTCGCAGAAGATCACCGTCGACGCGCGCGGCGAGATCCTGGAGCTGAAGAACACCATCAACACGATGGTCGACCAGCTCTCCTCCTTCGCCGACGAGGTCACGCGTATGGCGCGTGAGGTGGGCACCGAGGGCATCCTCGGCGGCCAGGCGGACGTCAAGGGCGTCTCCGGCACCTGGCGCGACCTGACCGACTCGGTGAACTTCATGGCCGGCAACCTGACGGCCCAGGTCCGCTCCATCGCCCAGGTCGCCACCGCGGTCGCCAAGGGCGACCTGTCGCAGAAGATCACCGTCACCGCGCGCGGCGAGATCCTGGAGCTGAAGAACACCATCAACACGATGGTCGACCAGCTCTCGGCGTTCTCCTACGAGGTGACCCGCGTGGCCCGCGAGGTGGGCACCGAGGGCCGCCTCGGCGGTCAGGCGGACGTCAAGGGCGTCTCCGGCACCTGGAAGGACCTCACCGAGTCGGTCAACGTCATGGCCGACAACCTCACCGCGCAGGTGCGGTCCATCGCCGAGGTCACCACCGCGGTCGCCCAGGGCGACCTGACGCAGAAGATCCGGGTGGACGCCCGGGGCGAGATCCTCGAGCTGAAGGAGACCATCAACACGATGGTCGACCAGCTCTCCGGCTTCGCCGACGAGGTCACCCGCGTGGCCCGCGAGGTGGGCACCGAGGGCAACCTGGGCGGCCAGGCCACCGTGCGCGGCGTCTCCGGCACCTGGAAGGACCTCACCGACAACGTCAACGTGATGGCCTCCAACCTGACCGGTCAGGTGCGCTCCATCGCCCAGGTCGCCACCGCGGTCGCCAAGGGCGACCTCTCACAGAAGATCACCGTCGAGGCCAAGGGCGAGGTCGCCGCACTGGCCGGCGTCATCAACACCATGGTCGACACCCTCTCCGCCTTCGCCGACGAGGTCACCCGCGTGGCCCGCGAGGTGGGCACCGAGGGACAGCTCGGCGGCCAGGCCCGGGTGCCCAACGTGGCGGGCACCTGGAAGGACCTGACCGACAACGTCAACTCCATGGCGAACAACCTGACCAACCAGGTGCGCAACATCGCCCTGGTCACCACGGCCGTGGCCAAGGGCGACCTGTCCAAGAAGATCGACGTCGACGCCCGCGGCGAGATCCTCGAGCTCAAGACCACCATCAACACGATGGTCGACCAGCTCTCCTCCTTCGCCGCCGAGGTCACCCGCGTCGCCCGCGAGGTCGGCAGCGAGGGCCGCCTGGGCGGCCAGGCCGAGGTCGAGGGCGTCTCCGGCACCTGGAAGCGCCTCACCGAGAACGTGAACGAACTGGCCGGGAACCTCACCCGCCAGGTGCGCGCCATCGCCGAGGTCGCCAGCGCCGTGGCCGAGGGCGACCTGACCCGCTCGATCACGGTCGACGCCTCGGGAGAGGTCGCCGAGCTCAAGGACAACATCAACTCCATGGTGGAGTCCCTGCGCGAGACGACCCGCGCCAACCAGGAACAGGACTGGCTGAAGTCCAACCTGGCCAAATTCTCCTCCCTGATGCAGGGCCACCGCGACCTCGCGGTCGTCGCCGAACTCGTCATGGACGAGCTCACCCCGCTGGTCTCCGCCCAGTACGGCGCCTTCTACCTCGCCGAGGAGAACGACGGGAACACCGAGCTCAGCCTGGTCGGCTCCTACGGCCGGCCCACCGAGTTCGAGGGCCACGGCCGCTTCCGGCTCGGCGAGTCGCTGGTCGGCCAGGCCGCGCGCAGCCGCCGCACCATCGTCGTCGAGCAGGTCCCCGGCGACTACGTCAGCATCTCCTCCGGCCTCGGCGAGGCCACCCCGGGCAGCCTGGTGGTGCTCCCGATCGTGGTGGAGGACCAGGTGCTCGGCGTCATAGAGCTGGCCTCCTTCACCTCGTTCACGATCGTCCACCAGAACTTCCTCGAACAGCTGATGGAGACGCTCGGCGTCAACGTCAACACCATCGTCGCCAACGCCCGCACCGACGAACTGCTCGACGAGTCGCAGCGGCTCACCGGCGAACTCCAGGCCCGCTCCGCGGAGCTCCAGGTCCAGCAGGACGAACTCCAGCGCTCCAACGCCGAGCTGGAGGAGAAGGCCGCGCTGCTGGCCGCGCAGAACCGGGACATCGAGACCAAGAACCTGGAGATCGAGCAGGCCCGCCAGGAACTCGAGGCCCGCGCCCAGCAGCTGGCCCTGGCGTCGAAGTACAAGTCGGAGTTCCTGGCCAACATGAGCCACGAGCTGCGCACCCCGCTCAACAGCCTGCTGATCCTGGCCCAGTTGCTCGCGCAGAACCCGACGCGCAACCTGACGCCCAAGCAGGTCGAGTACGCGGGCATCATCCACTCGGCCGGCTCCGACCTGCTCCAGCTGATCAACGACATCCTCGACCTGTCCAAGGTCGAGGCGGGCAAGATGGACATCAACCCCGAGCAGGTGCCGCTGCGTCAGCTGGTCGAGTACGTCGAGGCCACCTTCCGGCCGATGACGACCCAGAAGAACCTCGACTTCACGGTCTCCACCGCGCCCGGCATCCCCGAGCACCTGCTCACCGACGACTCACGGCTGCGGCAGGTGCTGCGCAACCTGCTCTCCAACGCGGTCAAGTTCACCGAGCACGGCAGCGTCGAGCTGCGCATCGAGACGGCCGAGACCGAGGACGTGCCGCCGTTCGTGCACCGCGGCGGACCCGTGATCGCCTTCCAGGTGAAGGACACCGGCATCGGCATCGCCGAGCAGCACCTCGAGGCGATCTTCGGGGCGTTCCAGCAGGCCGACGGCACCACCAGCCGCAAGTACGGCGGCACCGGCCTGGGCCTGTCCATCAGCCGGGAGATCGCCCACCTGCTCGGCGGAGCCGTCACCGCCCGTTCCTCGGTCGGCAAGGGCAGCACCTTCACGCTGTACCTTCCGGTCTCCCGGGGGGACTGGGAGAACGCCCTCGGCGGTGTGTCCACGCCGGCCGCCGTCACCGCCGCCGACGACCACACGCACGTGATCACCCAGGACGCCCGACCGGTGTCCGACGCCCGGCCCCGGCGACGTCTGCTGGTGGTCGAGGAGCGCAGCCGCGGGCTGCTCTCCCTGGTCGCCGAGAGCGCCGTCAGCGACCTCGCGGGCAACTCCGGCCTCGGCAAGCCGGCCGGCGACATAGAGGTGATCACCGCGGTCGGCGCCCAGGAGGCCGCCGAGAGCCTGGCCGCCGGCCCGTTCCACTGCGTCGTGCTGGAGATCGACATGCCGCAGGACGAGGCCATCCGCTTCCTCCAGGCGATGGACGGCGACACCGCGCTCTCCACGGTGCCGGTGCTCGCCCACAACAGCCGCCGCCTGGACGTCTCCCAGGAGCAGCAGCTGCAGTTCCTCGCCAGGATGCGTCCGCTGGAGCTCATCTCCAGCCTGGACGAGCTGCGCGAGCGGATCACCCTGCACCTGTCGGCCGAGGAGCCGGGCGACGTGCTCCCCCTGGTGCGCCAGGAGGAGAACCGGCGGCCCGCCGAGCGGACCGTGGCCGGCAGCCTGGCCGGGCGGACCGTGCTGGTCGTGGACGACGACGCCCGCAACCTGTACGCGCTCAGCGGCATCCTGGAGCTCCAGGGCATCGAGGTGCTGCACGCGGAGAACGGCCGCAAGGGCATCGAGTCGCTGCACACCCACCCGGAGATCGATCTCATCCTGATGGATGTGATGATGCCGGAGATGGACGGGTACACGGCCACCAGCGCGATCCGCCAGGATCCGCGCTACACGGACCTGCCGATCATCGCCGTGACCGCCAAGGCCATGCCCGGTGACCGGGAGAAGTCCCTGGCCTCCGGGGCCAGCGACTACGTCACCAAGCCCGTGGACGCCAACGACCTGATCGCCTGCATCGAGCGCTGGCTGTCCGCATGACAGGGGTGGGGGGCGCCGCGCGCCCCGCACCGTCCGCCCACGACCAGGAGACCCGCACCCGCCCGCCGTCCACCGCCGACCGAGGAGTCAGCAGTACCGTGAGCACTCCCGAGAACCCCGCGCACCCCGCGCGGGCGGACGAACTCGTCGCCGGAGAGGGATCGCGCGTACCCGCTGCCAGGACGGGACACGACATGGAGCACACCGCCGGTCCGGACGCCGAGGGCGCGGGGATGGGCCGGCTCGCCGCCACGGTGGCGCGGCTGCGGGACGAGATCCGCGCCGCGCAGGCCGCGGCCGACGGCCGGGCGCTGATCGAGCTTGCCAAGGGCGTGCTGATCGAGCGGCTCGGCTGCGGGCCGACCGCGGCGGGCCGCCAGCTGGCGACCCTGGCCGAGGAGTCGGGACTCACCCAGCTGGAGCTGGCGGCGGACATCGTCAACCAGGCGGCCCGCGACCACGTCACCGAGGTGGCCGCCGACTTCGTCCGCCGCGCCACCGGCCAGGAGGGCGAGGAGGCCGAGGAGGCCGGGGACGACACCGACGTCCCGGAGATCGAGGACGCCGCCGCGGTCGCGGTCCGGTTGCGCACCGCGGAGAGCGGCGCCGCGGCCGCCGGGGACACCCAGGCCGTCGCCGAGTCGCTGCTGGAGCACGCGCTGACCCCGCTGGGCGCCACCGCGGTGGCCGTCTGGGCGGCCGGCGCGGACGCCTCGCTCTCCCTGGTCGGCCACGCCGGTTTCCCCGCGGACGAGGCCGGCCGGTGGCGCTACGTCCCGCCGGGCGTCTGCACGCTGGCCCGGCAGGCGCTGACCGACCGGGGCACCGTGTGCGCCGAGAAGCAGCCCTCCTCCGCCCTGCCGTCCATCGGCTGGTCCCACAACCCGCGCGGCGGGCGGATCGCCGTCCCCGCCGGCACCGGCGGCCGGGTCCACGGCATCCTGGAGATCTGCTGGCCCGAGCCGCTCGAGCCGCAGCCCCCGCAGATCATGCGGCAGGTCGAGGCGCTCGCCGAGCTGTGCGCCCACACCCTGGAGGGCGGCCCGGGCGCCGTGGCCACCCCTGCGCCCGACACCTGGCAGCTGCCGCAGGACCTCACCGAGCTGGTCGACCTCGCCGAGGGCCTCTACGACCCGGCACTGGTCCTCACCCCGCACCTGTGGCCGGACGGACGGCTCGCCGACTTCCGCATCCACCACGTCAACAGCCGGTTCACCGACCCGGCGGGCCGGCCGCGCAACGCGGTCGGCGGCACCCTGCTGCTCGAGTCGTACCCGCTCGCGATGGGGGAGAGCGGCCTCTTCGAGAAGATCGAGCGGGTCTACGCGACCGGCGAGGCGTTCCGCTCCCGCCGGGTCACCCTGACCACCCTGGTCGACCAGGTGCCGCTCGACACCACCGTCGACGTCAGCGTCAGCCGGCACGGCAACAGCGTGCTGCTGATCTGGCGGATCGAGGACGACACCGCGCGGCTGGCCAACCTGCTGCAGCACGCCCAGCGGCTGGGCCGGATCGGCGGCTTCGAGGAGAACGTCCTCAGCGGCGAGATCGTCTGGAACGACCAGCTCTTCGACCTCTACGGCCTGCCGCAGACCCACCGCCCGGTGCCGCTGGAGGAGATGGCGGCGCACGCGCACCCCGACGACGCCGTCTCCATCGGCCGCTTCGTCCGCGCCGTGCTGCACCACCGCAGGCCCGCCTCGGCTGCCTTCCGCCTGCAGCGGCCGGACGGCATCACCCGGCACATCCGGGTGGTCGCCGAGCCCGTCCTCGACGAGGACAACCGGCTGCGCTCGGTGCGCGGCGCCTACCAGGACATCTCGGCGCAGCACTGGACCGAGGTCGCGCTGGCCGCCACCCGCGACCAGCTCGCCCACACCGAGCAGCAGGCCGCCGAACGCAACCGGCTCACCCTGCAGCTCCAGCACGCGATCATGCCGCCCAGCCACTCCGGCATGGACAGCCCCGGCCTGCAGGTCGCGGTCCGCTACCGGCCGGCCGAGTCGGAGTCGATGGTCGGCGGCGACTGGTACGACGTGGTGGTGCTGCCCTCCAAGCAGGTCATGCTGTGCGTCGGCGACGTCGCCGGACACGGCATCGAGGCCGCCACCAGCATGGTCGTGCTGCGCAACGCGATGCGCGGCCTCGCGGTCACCGGCGCCGGACCGGGACAGCTGCTGGCCTGGCTGAACATCGTCGCGCACTACCTCACCGAGCACGTCACGGCGACCGCCGTCTGCGGCCTCTACGACCCGGAGACCCACACGCTGCGCTGGGCCCGCGCCGGTCACCTCCCGCCGGTGCTGATCCGCGGCGAGCAGGCCGCCCCGCTGCAGCCGGCCGGCGGCATCCTCCTGGGCGCCCTCTCCGAGGCCACCTACGAGGAGGCGGAGATGCAGCTCGACGTCGGCGACACACTGCTGATGTACACCGACGGTCTGGTCGAGCGGCGCGACGAGTCGGTGCACGACTCCCTGACCCGGCTGCTGTCCAACGTCCGCAAGCCCAACCTCACCCTGGAACAGCGGCTGGACGGACTGCTCACCCACAGCAAGTCCGACACCGACGACGACACCTGCATCATCGGCATCCGCGTCGTCTGACCGCCCCGGCCCCTCCCCGGGGCGGGTCAGCGGGCGGCGACCGTGACGCCCAAAGCCTGGGCGAAGGACGGGGCGAGGTCGAGGAGCTGGCCCTGGTCGATGGTCGCGCCGCGCAGCGCCTCCACCCCGTCGGCGATGCCCAGCGACGCCGCGCCCCGCAGGTCCACCCCGCTCAGCCGGGCCCCGCGCAGCCGGACGCCGTCGAGCACGGTGCCGGGGAAGGACACGTCCTTCAGCGTGGCCTCGCCGAAGTCCACGTCGCGCAGCAGGCAGTCCTCGAAGCGGACCTCGCGCAGCGCCGCGGAACGCCAGTTGACCGAGTCCAGCTTGCAGTGCGAGAACGTCACCCGGCGCAGCGTCGCGCCGAACACCTGCACCCCGGCCAGCATCCCGGAGAGCACCGTGGCGTCCATCCACGAGGACTCGGCCAGGTCGGTGCCCACCCAGCGCACGGTATGGCACCACACGTCGTTGAACCGCGCCCGCCGCATCCGCCCGCCCTCGAACGCCACCGACGTGAAGGCGCACTCGACGAACCGCGCGCCGCCCGCCCGGGGCTCCTGGAACTCCCGGTCGTCGGCGTGCACGGTGTCGTAGGTTCCCTCCGTCTCCAACTCCCCGCGCAACGGCTCCAGATGGCGCGCGTAGGGCAGATCGGCGAGCTCACGGGGGACGGCGGGCACGGGCACCTCGCGGGGTTCGGGGGAGGGAGCCGACTCTACCGCCGGCGGGAGGGGCCCTCGGCACCGCGGGACCCGGCGGCGAGAGCGGCGTCCTGGGCGGGGCCCCCTGGCGGGGGACGCGGCCGGTCAGGTGGTGGTGGGGTGGGGCCAGGGGCCGGCGGTGAGTTCGGCGCGGCCGGCGGCGAGGATGCGGCGGGCGCGCGGGGTGGCGTCGGGCAGGCCCGCGGCGAGGAGGTCCAGGGTGGGGTCCAGGCTCAGCGCCGGGACGCCGCGCGCCGTCAGGACGTCCGCCGTCCAGGAGATGAACCCGGAGAACAGCACGTCGTCGTCGACGTACACCGCCGCCGCGAGGTGGTCGACGACGTGCGCCACGTCCTCCGCCGTCCGGTCCCGCTGCACGTCGCTGTACGCCCGCATCGGCGGGAACCGGTCCTCCAGCGCCGCCAGCGTCTCCCGCACCAGCCGCTGCCTGGCCCGGGTCACCGTCGTGTACTCCTGGTCCGCCAGGTGCGGCAGGTCGTCGACCGGCCGGTGCGCCGGCCGCGGCAGGCTCCCGGCCAGCCCCGACTCCAGCACCTCCGCGGCGCCCTGCGCGTTCGGCGCCCATCCGTCGGCGCCCAGCGTCCGCGCGTGACGCCCGTCCGGCCCGAAGGCCCGACCGCCCGCGAGCACGGGGAACCCGGCGGCCTGACAGGCCGCCACCACCCGGTGCGCGGTGGGCAGGTGACGCGGCATCGAACAGGACAGGGCGACCGCCCGCGGCGCCGAGGCGTGCAGGTCGGCGACCAGGTGCGGCGTGGGCACGTGCGCCCCGAGGAAGCCGACCTCCCAGCCGCGCCGCCGCAGCACCTCCGCGACCAGCCGGGCCGGCAGGGAGTGCCACTCGCCGTCCACACAGGCCACCGTGATCCGCCCGCGGTGCGGGGGCGGCGGCCGGTACGCCGGGTGATGGGCGAGGGCCGCCATCACCCGCTCGTTGACGGCGGTGGCGGTGTGCTCCTGCGCCACCGTGATCCGGTTGGCGGCCCACTCCGCGCCGATCCGCTCCTGCACCGGGGCTATCAGCCCCAGCAGCACGTCCTCCACGCTCACGCCCGCGTCCACGGCGTCCAGCACGACGCCGGACGCCGTGTACTCGTCGCCCTGGCGCAGGGCCTCCCACAGGTCCTCGTGGACCTTCGCGGGGACCCTCTCCCAAGGGCCGCCTCCGCCCGCGCCGCCGCCCGCGAAGTCGCCCCCGCCGCCGTCCGTACCGTTCTGTGCCGTCATGCCGTCGGGCCTTCCCTCAGAGGGCTGAGCGGTACGGGGCCCCGACGGCCACCACCGCGATGTCGTCGTGATCACCGCCGCCGAGCCAGTCGGCGGCCAGCATGTGTACATGATCCACCAGGGCGTCGACCGGCATGCCGGCGCACCGCCGGAGCGCGGCCAGCAGCCGCTCCTGCCCGAACATGTCGTCGCCCAGCGGCCCGCCGCGGGCCTCCGTTATCCCGTCGGTGAACAGCACGCACGTCTCGCCCGGCCGCAGCACGACCTCGGCGGTGGTGGAGCTGATGCTGTGGAACGCGCCCACCAGGGTGCCCCGGGTGGGGACCTCCTCCACCTCGCCGGAGCGGCGGACCACCACCGGCGGCATGTGCCCGGCGCTGGTGACCCGGAGCCGCACCAGCGGGCCGTCCCGCACCACCGAGGCGAGCGCCAGGGTGGCGAAGCGCGGGTTGGCCGGCGCCAGCAGCGCGTCGTTGAGCAGTCCCAGCAGCCGCTGGTGGTCGCCGGAGAGCGGCAGCAGCGCCTGCAGGGTGTTGCGTATCTTGCCGGTCAGCACGGCGGCCTCCAGGCCCTTGCCGCACACGTCGCCCAGCACCACCAGCGTCTCGTCCCGCGGCCCGGGGCCGGGATGGACGTCGTAGAAGTCGCCGCCCACCCGCTCGCTGGCCCGCGACGGCCGGTAGATGCCCGCGTACTCCACGCCGTGCACGGTGGACAGGTCGGGCGGCAGGAGGTTGCGCATCAGGGTGGCGGTGATCGTCGCCTGCTCCGCGTGCAGCCGGGCCGCGGACAGCGCCGCCCCGGCCCGGGTGGCGAAGAGCCGCGCGAAGTCGGGCCCCGGGCGCGCGTCGTCCGCGCCGTCGGAGGCCCCCGTGTCGAGCAGCAGCAGGGCCCCGGCGGGCACCCCCTGCCCGGGCAGCGGCGTCAGCGAGGCGCGGGTCACCGGCCCGGCCAGCGCGCCGGGCACCGCCCAGTCCGGCAGCACCGACGGGTCCAGCGCGATCGTGGCGGGGGAGGGCAGACGGCCCCGCAGCGCCTCGTCCAGGTCCGGCACCGCCTCGGGGTCCGCGCGCAGCACCTCGTGCGTGGTGACGCCGTCCGGACCGCAGGTGGCGACGGGCAGCCCGCGACCCAGCAGGGGGGAGACCACCACCGCCGCGTCGGCCAGGTGCTCGGCCGCCAGCCGCGCGGTCAGCTCCATGCAGCGCTCGGGGTTCAGCGTGGCGAGCAGCGCCCCGGAGACCTCGTTGAGCACGGTGGTGACCCGCCGCTCCTCCGCCAGCCGGCGCTCGGCGCGGTGGCGGGCGGTCTCGTCGGCCAGCCACCAGGCGACCCCGCCGTCGTCGGCGTGGACCGCCAGGGCCCGGAACCAGCGGTCGTCCACCGGGCCGCAGGCGGCGGCGTCGTCCGACGCGGCCGTGGTCCGGCAGGCGCGCTCGTGCGCCTTGACCAGCCAGGAGGGGGCCGCGTCACGCATCGGCACGCCCGCCGCCGCCCGGGGGAAGAGTTCCGCCGCGGCCGCGTTGAGCGTGGTGAGCACCCCCATCGGGTCCGCGGTCAGGACGGGGAAGGGGGCGACGCGCGAAACGCCCCGGTCGATCGCGGCGGCCGAGGGGTTTTCGTGGAGTGAGTGCGAAGAGTCCACGGATCACGGGCGCCACAGATGGTGCTGCGCGCCGACCGCCCTTCTGAACGACATTGGTCCTTCCACCATCCCCCGGGGTGGCGGACCGGTGCAAGTGTGGGCGGAGATGTGTGCGTTGTCACGGACGTGGCCTGGTGCGTTGCCATCGCGGACGGGCGTCAGGACCGCGCCGTCCGGCGACCGAGGCGCACCGGGGGCACACCCGCCGGACGCGGTCCGCGTCACCGCCGGACTCGGGGAAGGCGTCCTGCCAAAGGACCCCGGAGAAGCGGGTCAGCTCCGAGCGGCTGATGGACAGCCCGCAGACCGTCTGGTTGGTCCCCTGCTCCCAGGCGTGCACCTCGCCCGCAGGCAGCCGGCGGCCGTCCTCCTCGTCGGTCCACCGGCCGGACGCCGCGACCGCGTACCGCTTCGGTTCCGGCACGGGCGTCACCTACCCGGCACGGTGATCCGCACGCCGCTGCGCGGCCGGGCCGGCACCCGGTGCAGGGAGATCCGCATGTCCTGGTCCGGCACCTCGTGGTCCAGTCGGGCCAGCCGCAGCGCCAGCGCCTCCAGCAGCGCGATGGTGACCGCCTCGCCGGGACACCGGTGTCCGGTCGCCGGGTCGCCGCCGCCCTGCGGGACCAGCTCGTCGCGTTCCACCGGCCGCTCCAGGAAGCGCTCCGGCCGGAAGACGAACGGGTCGCCCCACAGCTTCGCGTCGTGGTTCTGGCCGAACAGGTCGATGAGCACCATGGCGCCCTCGGGGATCGGCTCGCCCTGGAAGGAGACGTCGGCCGGGGCGCGCCCGCCGACGAACGGGGCGAAGGGGTAGAAGCGCCGCAGTTCGTGGACGAAGGCGGCCAGGTAGGCGGCGTCGTCCGCCCACAGCCGGTCCCGCACGTCCGGCCGGTGGTGCAGCAGGTGGCCGGCGAAGGACAGGAACCAGGTCACCGCGACCGTCGGGCGCAGGACGTTCAGCAGCTCGACCCCGGCCACCCGCGGCTCCAGCAGCAGGCCGTCGGCGTCGCGGTGCCGGGCGATCACGTCGAGCGCGGAGCCCTCCGGCGGGGCCAGCGCGTCGTCGCGGACCTCCTCGACGATCCCCGCGGCCCAGAACTCGCGCCGGGCGCGGGCCCGCCGGGCCCGCCAGTGCCGGGGACCCGCGGTGGCGAAGCCGTCCACCATGGCCACCAGGTCCCGGGCGAGCGGACGGGAGTCCGCCTCGTCCAGCGGCACCCCCGCCCAGCGGCACACGCCGCGGGTGAGCACCACGGCCGCCTCGTCGAACAGCACGACCTCCTCGCGGCCCGCCCAGTCGGGCACCGCCTCCTCCCAGGCGTCGGCGACCCGCTCGGTGAGGTCGGCCACCTGCGCCGGGTCGGCCAGCAGGGACAGGAACATCGCCTTGCGGACCCGGTGGGCCTCCCCGTCCAGGGTGTGCACGGCGCCCTTGCCGAAGAGCGTGCTCAGCACCGGCTCCGGCATCGCGGGGCCACGCACCACGTGGCGCTCGTCGTAGACGAACCGGACGGCCTCCGGGCCGCGCAGCGCGACGGCGGTGCGGCCGGCCAGCCGGGTGCGCAGCGGGGCGCCGTGCCGGCGGACCAGGCCGGGCAGCCAGTCGTACCCCTTGAGCAGCAGTGCGGCGGTGCGGTCGGCGAGGGGGGACGTATCGCGGGACATGGCGGGCGAGTGCCCTCCCGACCGGCCGGAAAACTCCTGGTCCGCCCGATGGGTGCCCGGTCACGCGGGTGTACGGCCGTGCGGGTGAGAGTCGGCCTACCCCCGTCCGGCCTGGGCACCGGCCGTGCACAAGGCGGTGACCGAAGGCCGGCGCCGCCGTCAGGAGGTGGCACGACGATGACCACGAACGAAGCGCACCCGGCCGGAGCCCGCGCACCGGTGCAGCGGGCCGCCCAGGCGGTGGGCCTGGTCTTCGTGCTGGTGGGCCTCCTCGGGTTCATCCCCGGGATCACCACCCACTACGGCGACATGGAGTTCGCCTCGCACGAGTCGGGGGCCAAGCTGCTGGGCGTCTTCCAGGTCTCCGTCCTGCACAACCTCCTCCACCTGCTCCTCGGCATCCTCGGTCTGGCCCTGGCCAGGACCGTGCCGGCGGCGCGCGCCTACCTGATCGGCGGCGGTCTGCTCTACCTGGCGCTGTGGATCTACGGCCTCGCGATCGACCGGCACAGCGACGCCAACTTCGTGCCGCTGAACACCGCCGACAACTGGCTCCACCTGATCCTCGGCCTCGGCATGATCGTGCTCGCCCTGGCCCTCACCCGCGGCCGAGGCGCCGGGCCGACGGGGACGCGCCGGGCGGGCGGCGCCGGGGGCGACGGCGGGCCGCGACCGGCGGCGTGAGGCGGAGGAGCGCTGATCGCCCGGCCACTCCGACCGCCCCGGTGTCGCACCGCACCGGGCGGAGCCCGTCGACGGCGCCCGGGTGGTCACCGCCCGGGAGACGCCGCGCCCCGCCGAGCCCGACGGGGCGCGGAACGAAGCCGCCCGCCGGCGCACAGGTGCGCGGGCGGGCGGCGTGACGTGAGGCGGGGCCGCGTCAGCGGGTGGTGCCGCCGCCGGTGGCGCGACGACGCGCCTGCGAGGGGCGGCTGCGACGGCCGCGACGGGAGGCCGCGGACCGCGAGGCCGGGGCCGCGGCGGCCGGCGCCTGGATGACGACCGGGACGCCGGACGGCGCCTGGGCGCCGGTGATCCGGGTCAGCTCCGCCTCGCCCGAGCGGACCTTGGCGATCCGGGGGGTGATCCCGGCGTCCGCCATCAGCCGGTCCATCTCACGGCGCTGGTTGGGCAGCACCAGCGTCACGACCGTGCCCGACTCGCCCGCACGGGCGGTGCGGCCGCCGCGGTGCAGGTAGTCCTTGTGGTCCGCCGGCGGGTCCACGTTCACGACCAGGTCCAGGTTGTCCACGTGGATGCCGCGCGCCGCCACGTTCGTGGCGACCAGCACGTTCACCAGGCCGTCCTTGAACTGGGCCAGCGTCCGCGTCCGCTGCGGCTGCGACTTGCCGCCGTGCAGCGCCGAGGCCCGCACGCCCACCGACAGCAGGTGCTTGGTGAGCCGGTCCACCGCGTGCTTGGTGTCCAGGAACATGATCACGCGACCGTCGCGGGCGGCGATCTCCGTGGTCGTGGCGTGCTTGTCGGCGTCGAAGACGTGCAGCACGTGGTGCTCCATCGTGGTGACCGCGCCCGCCGACGGGTCCACCGAGTGGACCACCGGGTCGTGCAGGTAGCGGCGCACCAGCAGGTCCACGTTGCGGTCCAGGGTGGCGGAGAACAGCATCCGCTGCCCGTCCGGGCGCACCTGGTCCAGCAGCGCGGTGACCTGCGGCATGAAGCCCATGTCGGTCATCTGGTCGGCCTCGTCGAGGACCGTGATGGAGACCCGGTCCAGCCGGACGTCGCCGCGGTCGATGAGGTCCTTCAGTCGGCCCGGGGTGGCCACCACGACCTCCGCGCCGCCGCGCAGCGCGCTCGCCTGGCGGCCGATCGACATGCCGCCGACCACCGTGGTGAGCCGCATCCGCAGGGCGTGGGCGTACGGGGTGAGCGCGTCGGTGACCTGCTGGGCCAGCTCGCGGGTGGGCACCAGGACCAGGCCCAGCGGCTGCTTGGACTCGGCGCGCTGCCCCGCGAGGCGGGCCAGCAGGGCCAGACCGAAGGCCAGCGTCTTGCCGGAGCCGGTACGGCCCCGGCCCAGGACGTCACGCCCGGCCAGCGAGTTCGGCAGCGTGGCCGCCTGGATCGGGAACGGGGCGGTGACGCCCTGGGCCGTCAGGGCGGACAGCAGCGCCGCCGGCAGGTCCAGCTCGTCGAACGCCTCCACGGCCGGCAGCGCCGGGGTGATGGTGGCGGGCGGCGCGAACTCGGCGGAACGGGCCGGCGAGGAGGGGCGACGGGTGCCGCCCTTGCGGGACGGGGCGCCCTGACGGCCGCCACCGGAGCCGGAGCCCTGCGAACGGAAACGGCCGGCACCGCGGGCGGAGCCGCCGGAGCCGCCGAAACCGGCCGCGGTGCGACGGTCGGGACGCGAGCCGTTGGAACGTGTGGTGCGGTTCATGCGGAACCTTCCTCGATGCGGCACACGTATCGAGGAATTCCCCCGGGCGGATGAACGCCCTGCGGGTATTCGCAATACTGAGCCGGTGAACGGGCGCACAGGGGGCCGGCCGGAAAAGGGCGGGCGACTGCGCCGGAAGAATGAGCCGGACGGTGGACGGGAGGTGAATCTCCGCCACAGAGGCGTCCGTGCGGGGTGGGCGGCGGCGTGACGCCTGGCCGCCCGGTGGTGCCAAAAAGCACGGGACTGGGGCCCGCACCCCAAAGCGTGCGGGCCCCAGTCCGTCGTACGTGTCGGCGTCAGGCAGGAACGATGTTCTCGGCCTGCGGGCCCTTCTGGCCCTGCGTGACGTCGAAGTTCACCTTCTGGCCCTCCTGAAGCTCACGGAAGCCGGAGGTGGCGATGTTCGAGTAGTGGGCGAAGACGTCGGGGCCGCCGCCGTCCTGCTCGATGAAGCCAAAACCCTTTTCCGAGTTGAACCACTTCACGGTGCCAGATGCCATATTGAATCTCCTTCTGGGGCAGTGCCCGGATCCACACCGTGTGGAACCGGAGTCGCTGCGATGATTTCCCGTCCGGAGATGTCCGGCAAGCGGTGAGACTGCCGAAAACAAAAAGAGTGCTCGTCGACGAAAGGGTCGGAAGAGCACTCGAAGCCTCTGGGAACCAAAACTGCAACTTCTGCGACCGTAGCACAGGTGGAGGGGTGATGGGCGGGCGGCGGGCCCCGGAGTGATCCGTGTCTCCTGCGCGCGCCGCCTCCGCACGGTGCCGTGATCGTCGTGCGCCTAGGGTGGGGCGCCCGGCGGGGGAGGAGCGACAGGGGGTGGGACCGGTGGTGCTGCTGAGGGCCACAGGGGTGAGCCGCAGCTACGGGGAACGGGTCGCGCTGCGCGCCGTCCGGCTGGAGGTCGCCCGCGGGGAACGCGTCGCGCTGATGGGCCCGAACGGGTCCGGCAAGTCGACGCTGCTGCGGATCGCCGCCGGACGGGAGCGCCCCGACGCCGGAACGGTCGCCTTCGACGGGGCGCCGATGACCGAGGACGACCCGCGGGTACGGGCCCGGGTGGCCGTCGTCGCCGACACCCCGAGCTGGTACCCCGACCTCACCGTGCGCCAGCACCTGGAACTGGTCGCCGTCGCCCACGGGGTCGCGCCGGAGGAGATCGACACCGTCCTGCGCGACCTCCGGCTCCACGGGCACGGCGACTCGGTCCCGGCCGCCCTGTCCTCCGGACAGCTCCAGTCCCTCCTGCTGGCCGCCGCGCTGCTGCGCCCGCGTGACCTGCTGGTGCTCGACGAACCCGAACAGCGGCTCGACCCCGGCGCCCGACGCCGCCTGGCCGGCATCGTGCGCGCCCAGGGCGAGCACGGCACGGCCGTCCTCTACGCCACCCATCACCGCGAGCTCGCCGGGGCCGCGCACCGGGTCGTGCTGCTGGAGGACGGAGAGGTGGTCGCGGACGGCCCCGCGGACGAGGTGCTCGCCGGGGCGCGGCGGTGACCGGTCCGGCCCAGGCCACGCCGTGGGACGGGAGCCGGGAGCGGGCGGGGACGCCCCACGAGGACCGGACGGCCGAGGTGCTGGCCTGGCTCAGGGCCCGGCGCGGGGCAGAAGGCGCGCGGCGGTTCGTCTCCCGCGCCTACACGGCACTGGTGCTGCTCGCCGGGTGGTACGGCCTCTTCGTGGCGGGGCTGCTCGCCGAGGTGCGGCGGCGGCCGTTCGCCGCGCACGCCGCCGTGGCCGAGGCGGCGTTGCCCGCGGGGCTCGCGGCGGCGGCCGCCTGGGCCCTGTGGGCGGCGCTGCGCGACGCGCTGTGGCGCGGCCCGGTCACGCCGCCCGGGCCGGACGTCGACTGGCTGCTGGTCCTGCCGGTGCGCCGGCGGGCGGTCCTGCTGCCGTGGTTCGCGCTGTCGGCCGCTCTCTGGACGGCCGCCGCGCTGCTGTCGGCGGTCGCCGGGGCCGCCGCGCTCGCGGCGACCGGTCTCGGCGCGCTGGGGCCGCTGACGGCGGCGTGCGCGGTCGCCGCCGTCTGCACGGCCCTGCTCGCCGTCGCCGCGGCGGCGACGGTCCAGCGTTCGCGCCGGGCGGCCCGTGCCGTGCACCGGGTCACCCCGTGGGCGGTGACGGCGCTGCTGGGGGCGGGCGTGCAGACGGTGGCCGCCGCCCGGGGGAGCAGGGTGCGGTGGCTGGAGACGGCCGAACTGTGGTCCGGGCCCTGGGGCTGGGCCGCGCAGCCGGTCCTGGCGGCGGCGGGAGGGACGGCCCCGCTCTGGCCGACGGCGGTGTTGCTCCTGGTGTCGGCCACCGCGGTGGCGCTGTGGCTCGCCGTGCGGTGGCTGGGCGGGATCCCCGCCGGGTCGCTGCGCGCCCGGGCCGGTGCCACGGGCGGGGTGCTGGCCGGCGTCCTCGCCGCGGACCCGCGTGTGGTGCGCCTGGCCACGGCCCGCTCACGGGAGGTGAGGGCCCGGGGGAGGACCGCCCGGTGGGCCGGCCGTCTCCACGCCCCGCGGTTCCCGTGGCTGCTGGTGGTCTGGCGGGACGCGGTGGCCCTGGCGGCCGTGCCGCGGCGGACCGCCTCGGCGGTGGCCCTGCTGCTCGTCGCCGCGGCCGGTGCGGCCGCCGCCGGGGCCGGCGCGGGGACGCCGGCGGCGGCGGCCGCGGGAGCGGCGGCCTACGGCGCGTGCGCCCGGCTCCTGGAGCCGGCCCGGCTCGACGGCGACGACCCCCGCCGGGCCGCCTGGTCGCCGCGGCCGTTCGAGAGGACGGTGGCGGCGCACGCGGTGGTGCCGACGGCCGTACTGACGGTCGCGGGCGCGGTCCTCGCGCTGGTGACGGGCGGACCCCGCGCACTGCCGGTCGTCGCCGGAGCCGTGCCGGTGCTCGTGGCCGCCGGGCTGGTGAGCGCCTACCGGCCGCCCACCCGCACCGCGCTGCTGTACGGGTCGGCCGCCCTGGCCGGAACCGGTCCGGGGCTGGCACTGCTGTGGCACATGGTGGGCCCCCTGGTGGGCGTCGCCGCGGTGACCGTGCTCCTCGGCGGTCCCGGTGACGTCGGCGTCGGCAGGACGACGGCCTGCTGGGCGGTCGCGGCGGTTCTGCTGCTGTGGGCCCGGCGCCGGGCGGCCGCGCTGGTCCGGCCCTGACGGGGCGAGGCCGGGCGCCGGGCCGCCCCCGGGGGCGCGAAAGGCGGTGCCGCCGGGCCCGGTGGGGCTCACCGCGGGTCGGGTCGGTGGCGCGGGTCAGTGGCGCGGGTGGCCGACCATGGTGAGGGTGACCGCGGGAGCCGCGTCGGTGCTGTAGAAGTGGCTGCTCAGGCCCGAGAAGCGGGCGCTGTCGCCGGTGGCGAGGCGGTAGGGCCGTCCGTCCACGGTCAGGGTGACCTCGCCGGAGAGAACCACCACGTACTCCACCGACCCCGCCCCGTGCGAGCTCAACTGGCTCTGAGCATGGGGGTGCAGGCTGGTGCGGTACAGCTCCACGCGGCCCGGTTCGTGACCGGCGAAGAGCAGGTTGACGGAGGTCTCGCCGGGCGGCTCGGGCAGATCGGCGGCGCGCACGATCTCCGGGTGCAGCAGCGGGCGGCGCAGCAGCTCGTCGCAGGTGGTCTCCAGCGCCTCGGCGATCCGGACCAGCACGTCGACGGTGGGGTTGGCCTCGGCGCGCTCGATCTGCGACAGCAGTGCCTTGC
The DNA here is from genome assembly GCF_042792855.1 of Streptomyces sp. NPDC056600. Lineage (NCBI taxonomy): Bacteria > Bacillati > Actinomycetota > Actinomycetes > Kitasatosporales > Streptomycetaceae > Streptomyces > Streptomyces sp. NPDC056600. The sequence goes on along the minus strand of NZ_JBHTVQ010000042.1, from coordinate 36,504 downwards.
TGACCCCGGTCGCCGCCGACAGCTCCCGCAGGCTCAACCCCCGTGCCAGACGGCGCCGGTTGACGTTCCCCGCGAGCGAGGCGCGGGTGCCGGTCGCGGCCGGCGCACCGGAGGCGGTCCGGGCCTCGGCCTGGTGCGGGACCGCGGCCGGGGTGGTCGTGCCGGTCACCGTCGGCCTCCTCGGTCGTCGCAGGTCAGGGGGTGGGGCAGGGTGTCGCGCCGGGTGCCGAACTCTACCGTGGGGCGGGGACGGCGGCGAGCAGCCGACGGGTTTCGGGATGCTCGGGTGCGTCCAACACCCGTGCGGCGGGCCCGGTTTCGACGAGGCGGCCGTCGTGCAGCACCGCGACGTGGTCGGCGATCTGCCGCACCACGGCGAGGTCATGGGTGATGAACAGCACCGCGAAACCCTGGTTGCGGCGCAACTCGTCGAGCAGGTTGAGCAGTTGCGCCTGCACCGAGACGTCGAGCGCGGAGACCGACTCGTCGCAGATCAGCAGCCGGGGCCGGGCGGCCAGCGCCCTCGCCACCGCCACCCGCTGACGCTCGCCGCCGGAGAGGGCCGCGGGGCGCCGGGCGGCGTACCGCTCGGGCAGGCCGACCCTGCCCAGCAGCGACTCGACGGTGTCCGTGCCGCCGCGGCCGCCGCGCCGGGCGGCGTCCAGGGCCTCGCGGAGGGTGGCGCCGACGGTGCGCAGCGGGCTCAGCGAGGCGTAGGGGTCCTGGAAGACGATCTGCGCGTGCGCGGCGATCCGGCGGCGGTCCGCGGTGGAAGGCCGCCGCCCGCGGGGGAGGTCGACCGGGCCGGTGCGGACGGCGCCGTCGTCGAAGGACTCCAGGCCGATGGCGATCCGCGCGAGGGTGGTCTTGCCGGAGCCGGAGCGCCCCACCAGGGCGGTCACCTCGCCGGCGGGCACGGTCAGCGACACGTTTGCGAGCACGTACCGCCCGCCGGCGTCACCGGCCGCGGACCCGAACCAGCGTCCCACGTCCCGTACGACCAGGGCGGCGTCGGGGCCGGGTGCGGCGGCGTGGGGTGCGGGATCCTCCTCGTCGGGTTCCGCGCCGTTCGCTGCCGTGCCGTTCGTTGTCGCGTCGTTTGCCTCCCTGCCGTTCGCCTTCGTGCCGTTCGCCTTCGTGCCGTTCTTCGTCGCGCCGTTCGCCGCTGTGCCGGCCGCCGCGCCGTCCGCCGTCGTGGTCGGCCCGAGCGGCCCCAGCTCGTCGGCGCGCAGGCACGCGGTCGCGCCGAGGGAGGCCGGGCCCGGAGGGACGGGGGTGAGGGACACCGGTGTGGTGCGGCAGACGTCCACGGCGAAGGCGCAGCGGTCGGCGAACGGGCAGCCGGGGCCACGTTCGCCGGGCGCGGGAACGGAGCCGGGGAGGGTGGCGAGGCGGGGCCGCCGCTCGTGGGCGGAGGGCTCGGAGGCGAGCAGGGCCGCCGTGTACGGGTGCCGGGGGGCGCCGCCCAGCCGGTGCGAGGGGCCGTGCTCGACGACCTTCCCGGCGTACAGCACGTGCACCCGGTCGCAGGCGGAGAACGCGACCCGCAGGTCGTGGGTGATCAGGATCAGGCCCATGTCCCGGTCCCGCCGCAGCCCGCCCAGCAGGTCCAGGACGGCGGCCTGGGTGGCGGTGTCCAGCGCCGTGGTCGGCTCGTCGGCGATCAGCAGCTCCGGATCGCCGGCCAGCGCCGCCGCCGTGGCCACCCGCTGCAGCATGCCGCCGGAGAGCTCGTGCGGGAAGCGGTCGGCGACCGACGGGTCCAGCCCCACCTCCACCAGGCGCCGCTCCACCTCGGCCCGCCGCGCCGCACGCACGGCAGGGCCGCGGCCGTCGAGGCCGCGCAGCCCGTCGGCGATCTGCCGGCCGCAGGTGAGCTGCGGGTGCAGCATCGCGAACGGGTCCTGCATGAGCAGTGCGATCCGCCGCCCGCGCAGCGCCGCACGGGCCTTGGGCGCCAGGCCCAGGACCTCCTCGCCGTCCAGCCGGACCGTCCCGGAGGTGACCTCCAGGCCCGGCGGCAGCAGCCCGGCGACCGCCCGGACGGTGAGGGACTTCCCGCTGCCGGACTCGCCGACGATGCCGACGCACTCGCCGGGCGCCACGGTCAGCGACACCCCGTCGACGACGACGGCCCCGCCGCCGGAGCCCGCCGTCACGGACAGGCCGTCGACCTCGAGGAGCGGCGCGGACCCCGCGTCACGGGTGGCGTGGGGGACGTGGGTGGTCGTCACGATCTGCCTCGCTCGGAGAAGGCCTCCAGGACGCGGTCGCCGAGCAGGTTGAGCACGACGGCCGACAGCACGATGAGGGCGGCGGGCGCGAGCGCCGCGCTCGGGTTGGTCCACAGCAGGTTCCGGTTCTCGGAGAGCATCCGCCCCCAGTCCGGTGCGCCGGGCGGCACGCCGAGACCCAGGAAGGAGAGCGAGCTCAGCGCGACCACGGCGCCCGCGAAGTTGAGCAGCGTGTTGGCGACGACCACCGGCAGGGTGTTGGGCCAGATGTGCCGCAGCATCACGGTGCGCCGCGGCAGCCCCAGCGTCTCGGCGGCCTCCACGTACGGCAGGTGCCGCTGCTCCAGCACGGCGGTGCGCACCAGGCGGATGTCGGAGGGCGAGGTCAGCACCACCAGCGCGCAGACGGCCAGCGTCCAGCCCCCGCCGCCGATGCCCGCCACCACCAGGGTGACCAGCAGGGCGGGGACCGCCAGCAGCAGGTCGGCCCAGCGGCGCACCAGCACGTCCGTCCACCCGCCGAGGTAGCCGGCGAGGAGCCCCAGCACGTTGCCGATCAGCATCGAGCCGAGGGCGACCAGCGCGGCGCCGGTCAGGGTGGAGCGGGCCCCGGCGACCACCATGCTCGCGATGTCGCGGCCCAGGTCGTCGGTGCCGAGCAGGTGGCCGTCGCCGGGCATCCGGGCGCCGGCGGTGATGTCCTGGGCGTCCCAGTGGGGCAGCAGCGCCTGGCCGAACGCGGCGGCCGCCAGGAACAGCACGGCCACCACGACGCTCAGGGCGGTCAGCGGCCGGACGAGGCGGGTGCGCCGCGGGCCTCCCGTGCCGGGCAGGGCCGTACCGTGCGCTCCCGTTCCGGCTCGGCCCTGGCCCCGGGCTTGGGCTCCGGCCTGGGCTCGGGCTCGGTCTCGCAGCGAGGTCATCGGCGTTCCTTGGTCGGGCGCGACGGCGTGGCGGGGGCGGGGCGCAGCCGGGGGTCGACCAGCGGCTGGGCGAGCTCGGTCAGCAGCCCCGCCAGGCAGACCAGCACGGCGATCAGCAGGGCCTCCGCCTGCACCAGCGGCACGTCGCGGTACGTCACCGAGTCGACCAGCAGGGAGCCGAGTCCCGGCAGCGCGAAGACCTGCTCCACCATCACCGTCCCGGCCAGCAGGTAGGCGACGACCAGCCCGACGCCGGTGAGCACCGGCACCAGCGCGCCGCGCAGCACGTAGTGGACGAGGATCCGCCGCTCGGCGACCCCGCGGGCCCGCGCGAACGCCACGTGCTCCTTGTCGAGCTCGCGGATCACCGCGGCCCGGGTCAGCTTGAGCAGCACCGCCGTCACGCTCAGCGCCAGGGCCACCGCCGGCAGCACCAGGTGGGGCAGGCGGTCGCCGCCCTCTCCGGGACCGTAGGCGGGGAACCAGCCGAGCATGAGCGAGAAGACGTAGACGAGGACCAGGCCGCCGGCGAAGGCCGGGGTGGACAGGGCGATCAGCGAGGTCGTCTGCACGACGCGGTCCGTCGTCCGGTACCGGCGCAGCGCGGCGAGGACGCCGCCGGGGACGCCGAGCAGCAGCGAGATCGCCAGGCCGAGTCCCACCAACTGCCCGGTGAGAGCGAGCCGTCCCCCGATGGTGGCGGCCACCGACGCGCCCGTGCGGATCGAGGTGCCGAGGTCCAGGCGGAGCGCGTCGCCCGCCCAGCGCAGGTACTGGACGACGAACGGCTGGTCGAGGTGGTGCCGGGCGCGGACCGCGGCGAGCGCGTCGGGGGTGGCGTTGCGGGGGCCGAGCAGGGTGCGCGCCGGGTCGCCCGGGGCGGCCTGGAGCAGCGCGAACACCGCGACGGACAGCACGAACAGCAGCGCCAGTGTGCCCCCGAGCCGGCGCAGGACGTAACGGGCGGTCATCGGTCGCCTCCCTCAGGGCCGGCACAGCTACTGGCGTCGGCGTCGGCGTCGGCGGCGGCGCCGGGGGGGGGGGCCCCCCCGGCCCAGCCGTTCGGTGGGGGTGCGGGCGTTGCCGAACCGGGCGCCCCCCCCCTTCTCCGCCGCCTCGCGGGACGCCTCGATGCGGTCGGCGAGGGTGCGGGGCGAGCGGGTGC
>NZ_JBHTVQ010000042.1:0-32172 GCF_042792855.1 Streptomyces sp. NPDC056600 | reverse complement strand
AGCCGTCCGTCACCCGCTTCGCGGTGGCCCTCGGCTTCGACGGCTACCCGGCGCTGCGCCGCCCCCGGCGGGGGGGGGGGGCGGCGCCCCCCACGCCGGTGCGGTGGCCCGGGCCGTCCAGGTGCCGCGCCAGCCACGCCTCGGCGCGGGCGACCGCGTCCAGCACCCGGGCCGGGTCGGTGAACTCGTGACCCTCGTCCGGGTACACGTACAGCTCCACGGGCGCTCGTCCGGCGCGGCGCAGCGAGCGGTAGAGCTGGTGCGCCTGGCCCACGGGGGTGACCCGGTCCTCGGCGCCGTGCACGATCAGCGTGGGGGTGCCGGACCCTCCCGTGGCGTTGACCGCGGAGCGCTCCCGGGCCTCGGGACGGATCCGGTAGGCGTCGTCGTAGCCGCCGCCGATGTTGCTGGTGTCGCGGAAGCTCACCCAGTCGGACGGCGCGGACACCACCACGGCGGCGCGGAACAGGTCGGTGCGGGCGGCGGCCAGCGCGGCGAGGTGCCCGCCGTAGCTGTGGCCGAGCACCGCGACGCGGTCCGGGTCGGCCTGGCCGGCGGCGATCAGGTGACGGACGCCGGACAGCACGTCCTGGAGGTCGCCGCCTCCGACGTCGCCGACCACGGCACGGGCGTGGTCGAGGCCGCGCCCGCTGCTGCCGCGTGGGTTGGGCAGCAGCACCAGGTACCCGGCGGCGGCGAGCGCCGGGGCCAGACCCAGCACGTCGGCGGGGGCGTGGGAGGTGGTCCACAGCCAGGACGGTCCGCCGTGCAGCAGCACCGCGAGCGGGCGCGGGCCGACGGCGGAGGGCGGCGGGTCGCTCTCCAGCAGCAGGCCGTCCACCCGGGTGCCGTCCGCGGAGGTCCAGCCGGTGGCGGTGGTGCGGAAGCCGTCGACGCGGCGCCCGGCGTTCAGCGAGGTCACCGGACGCCAGCGCCAGGCGTCCGGGCCGTCGGTGGCGGCGACGACGGCCTCGGCGGGGCTGCCGGGCGCGTCCAGCACGGTGGCCGCGGTGCGGCCGTCGGCGCTGAGCGAGAGGGCGGGGGTGAAGCCGGGGCCGGTGAGGGTGACCGGGCCGCCCCATCCCGGGGCGCCGGCCGCGGTGCGCCCGACGCGGGAGCCGGAGCCGTCCCAGCCGGCGTGCCACAGGTCCGCCGCGGCGGCGCCCGCCGGGTCCGGAGCGGTGTTCCCCGGGGCAGGGGCGGCTCCTGACGGGTCCGCGACCGCGCCCCGGTGATGCGGAGCGGCGAATTCCAGCCAGGTGACGTCCTCCAGCGCGGCCGGGCGCTCGACCTGGCCCGTCGCCAGGTCGACGACCAGGGGGCGGCCGGCCACGATCGAGATGCCCTCCACGACCGCGGCGCGACGCCCGTCGGCGTCGAGCGCGGGAGCGGTGAGCTGCCCCTCGGGCTCGTACAGGGTGCGCGCGGTGCGGGCGGTCAGGTCCAGGGCGGCGAAACGGGCCTCGTAGTAGCCGGAGGGCAGCGTGTCCTCGGAGACGGTGGCCACCGCCAGGTCGCCGCCGCGCCAGGCCACGTTCCAGACCGTCAGCCCCACGGGCCCCACCTCGTGGAGCTCGCCGGTGGCCAGCTCCACCAGGTGCAGGCGGCGCATGCCCAGACCGGGGGCGAAACGCTCGGGGTCGGGCCTCGGACCCAGCCGCACCGGCAGCCCCAGGCTCATGCCGTCGCGCTCCGCGCCGTCGTCCGCGGTGAGCAGCAGCGCCCGCGTCCCGTCGTCGGAGAGCAGCAGGTCCTCCACCTCACCGGGGGCACGCAGCAGGGTGCGCGTCTCTCCGGTGACGACGTCGAGCAGGGCCAGGTACGGGTGGCGGGAGGCGTCCGCGCGGTCGTCGGCGGCCGAGGGGTCCGCAGCGTCCGCGGGCTGCGCCACGTGCAGCAGGGTGCGGGAGTCGGGCAGCCAGCGGGGGGTGTGGCGCCAGACCGTGTGGCCGGCGTCCGTGTCCCCCACGACCGTGTGGGCGGCCGCCGTGTGGCCGTCTCCCGCCGCGGAGCCGTCAGCCACCGGTGCGAGCACCAGGGACGTGTGGTCGGGCCCCATGGCGGTGACCGCCACCGTGGTTCCGTCGGGACTGAGACGGGCCTCGGCCGGGTGGACCAGCCGCAGCATGGCCTCCCGCACCCGCCGCACGACACGTGCCGTGGGGCGGTCGGCGGACGGGGGAGGGGCGGCGGGGCGAGGCATGAGAGGTCCGTGTTCGGTGCGGGAGCGAGCAGGTGGACGGGGACGGCGCGGGGGCCGTCGTCCCCGCCCACCGGTCAGGGGGAGCCGCCGGGGGCCGGCGGTTTCAGGCGGCCTTGCGGATCCGGGTCGCCCAGGGGCCGACGAAGGCGAACGGGCCGGGCTGCTCCAGGACGATGTCCCGGGAGAGCGCGGTCGCGGTCTGCGCCCACCACAGCGGCAGGTAGGGCAGGTCCGCGGCGGCCGTGGTGACCGCGGTCAGCAGCTTCTCGCCGCGGCTGGCCGGGTCGGTGTCGGTCTTCGCCCCGTCGAGGGCCTTGTTGACGGCCGGCTCGTCGTAGTGGGCGATGTTGGTCGCCGTGGCGGCGGCGTTCAGATAGGCGTCGGCCAGCTCCGCCGGGTCGCCGGTGACCGGGAAGTACCAGAGGAACTGCAGCGGCTGCTTGCCGGAGCCGAGTTCGTTCACCCAGGCCTCGAGGGTGATCTCCTTGACCTTCAGGGTGATGCCGAGCTTCTTCAGCGAGTCGGCCAGCGCCAGCGCCGCCTTGCCGACCTGGGGGCCGCTCGCCGGGTAGTGCAGCTCGGCGGCGAAGCCGTCGGCGTGCGCGGACCTCGCCAGCTCCGCACGGGCCCGGTCCAGGTCGAAGGAGTACTCAGGGATCTCCGCGTAGGCGGCGCGCACCTTCTTCTCGGGCAGCAGGTCGCCCCACATGGCCGGCGAGACCAGCGCGTTCGCGATCTCCGCCTTGCCCTGCAGGATGCCCTCGACCATGCCCTCGCGGTCCGCGGCGTGGGCGACGGCGCGGCGCACGTGCGGGTCGTCCCAGGGGGCCTTGGAGGTGTCGAAGGCCAGCGAGACCACGGAACGGTCGGCGGTGTAGCCCACCTCGGCCGCCGAGGCCCAGCCCTTGGTCTCGTCGGAGGCCAGCGCGAGGGCGCCGTCCACCTCGCCGGACTTCATGGCCACCAGGCGGGTGCCGGCGTCCGGCACGAAGGAGAGCTTCAGCTTCGAGACGGCGGGCTTCTCGCCCCACCAGCGCGGGTTGCTCTCCAGCAGCACGTGGCTGTCGGCGGCGAACTCGGTGATCCGGTAGGCGCCGGTGCCCAGCAGCAGGGTCTTCTCGGTCCCGATCTTCCCGCGGTGGGCGCGCAGGAACTTCTCACTGCCGACCGGCAGGCAGCCGGGGGCGACGCTCCAGAGGAAGGCGCCGTCGGCGGCCTTCAGGCGGATGGTGACCTCGTGCGAGCCGGTGGCCTCGACCGACTTCACCCCGGCGAAGGCGTAGGCGAGCACGGAGGCGTTCTCCGGGTCGCGGATCTCCTCGACGGAGGCGACCACGTCGGCGGCGGTGAAGGGCGTGCCGTCGCTGAAGACGACGCCCCGGCGCAGCGTGAACACGTACGTCGCGGCGTCCGGCTGCTTCCAGGAGGTGGCCAGGCCGGGCCCGAGGTCGCCGGCCGGGGTCACCGACAGCAGGGACTCCTGGACGAGGGTGGCCACCAGGTAGTTCAGCACGCCGGACTCGCGGCCGACGTCCAGCGAGGAGATGGAGGAGGGCAGCGCGAAGGTCAGCTCGCCGACCGGCCCGTCCGTGCCCCCGGCCCCGCCCTTGCCGGAACCGTCCTGGTCGGCGGCCTGCGGCGCGCACGCCCCGAGCAGCCCCGACGCGGCGAGCACGCCGGCGCCGGCCGCGGAAAGGCTGAGCAGTCTGCGGCGGCTCAGGGCGCCGCCGGTCTCCGAGGCCGACATCGGGCCACCGTCCTCACTCTGTACTTCTGGCTGTACGTCGGTACGTCGGTACGTCGATACGTCTGTGCGCCGTACTGTTCCGGCGATCTGTCCACCAGAACTGTCCACTTGGGCGGTGACAGTAACCGAAGGCGTTTGACGGCGTCAAAGCGCGCCTTATGGATGGACCGGGAGGGGGGTGACTGATGATCGGGCAGTCATATAACAGCAAGGAGCGCGGCCCGATCGGAGAAGGCCTGTACCAGCCCTTGCCGGGGGCGGCGCGGCGGCCCTACGTTCCGGGCGTCGTGCGCCGCGTTCCGCGGCGTCCCCCCATCCGAGGAGCAACGTGTCCCTGCTCAGACGCCTCCCCGCACTGATCGCCGTCGTGCTGCTCTCCCTCACCGGTCTCTCGGCATCCCCGGCCCAGGCCGCCGCGGACGCGGTCGCCGCCGCCCCCAACTTCAAGGCGCCGTACCCCTGCGGGCAGCGCTGGACGTACAGCCACCACTCCGCCGAGGTCCGCCGCGCCCTGGACTTCGTCCGCGCCGACGGCGGCGCCACCGCCGGAACCCCGGTCCTGGCCTCCGCCGCGGGCACGGCCACCCGCTACTACCAGGCGAGCGGCGCCGGCAACTACATCGTCATCGACCACGGTGGCGGCTGGCGCACCTACTACTTCCACCTCGCGGCGTATTCCGTGCCGAGCGGCGCCTACGTGAGCCAGGGTCAGCAGATCGGCACCACCGGCTCGACCGGGAACTCCTCCGGGGCGCACATCCACTACGAGCAGCTGTACAACGGCACCGGGCAGAACATCGTCATCAACGGCGCCGGGCTGTCCTACCCGGGCTCCTACAACCAGGCCTACCTGACCAGCGACAACGGCTGCGGCGGGAGCGGCGGCGCCGCGTTCAACACCTGGGGGAGCGGGGTCAACGTCCGCTCCGACGCGCGGCTGAGCGCGCCGGTGGTCGCCACGCTGAGCGGGCCGACCTCGGTGTGGGTGGTCTGCCAGAAGCAGGGCGACACGGTCAACGCGGAGGGCTACACCAACAACTGGTGGAGCAAGCTGCGCGACCAGAACGGCTTCGTCTCCAACATCTACATCGACCACCCCTCGGCCCAGCTGCCGGGCGTCCCGCTCTGCTGACCGCGCGGTGAGCCGGTGATGAGCCGGTGGTGAGCCGGCGTGTCCGGACGGGCCGGGTGTTGGTCCGTCCGGACGCCCACCGGTGGCGTGGGCCGCGGTGAGCCGTTCCGCTGGGATCAGGCGCGACCGAACCCCCAGCGAGGAGCCGAGACGTGATGACCACCTGGACCCGCACCGAACTCGCGGGCATCGGCGAAGCGGAAGAACTCGAGATCGCCTCCGTCGGCGAGGACGGCGCGCTGAGCGACTGGCGCACCATCTGGGTGGTCCGCGACGGCGACGACGTATACGTCCGGTCGGTCTACGGGCCGGGCTCGCGCTGGTACCGGGGCACCCGGGCCCGCCACCAGGGCCGCATCCGGGCGGGCGGCGTGGAGAAGGACGTGACGGTCGTCGACGCCGACCCCCGGCTCAACGACCGCGTGGACGCCGCCTACTACGCCAAGTACGAGGCGTACCCGGCCTCGCTGGAGACCATCCTGACCGAGCCGGCCCGCTCCACCACCATGCGCCTCGACCCCCGCGAGTGACGTCGGGCTCCTGGCTCCGGGCTCCTGGCTCCGGGCTTCTGGCTCCGGGCACTTGGCTCCGGGCCCCTGGTTCCTGGTTCCGCCGTGGATCAGGCGCCCGGGGCCAGGAACTCGGTGGCGCCGCGCACCCGGGTGCTCAGCAGGCGCCGGGTGGCCTCGCCGTCCAGGCGTACGTCGGCCGGGCCCGCGTCGCCGACGTCCGCGCGCCGGCCGGCCGGCACCGCCGCCGGGTCCAGGCCGTCGCGCCGGGCGATCAGGAGACCGAGCTCGTGGCGGCTCACCGCGTCCGGTCCCGCGACGTGGAAGGTCCCCGAGTGCACCGGCTCCGTCAGCTCCAGGAGCGCCGCGGCGAGGTCGGCGACGTGGACCGGGCAGCGGACCTGGTCGGTGAAGAGCACACCGGCGCGGCGTCCGGCGGCCAGGTCGTGGACCAGCCGCTCGTGCCCGGACCCGCCGTCGCCGAGGATCAGCGAGGTGCGGACCACGGCCGCGGTGGGCGTGAGCAGGCGGACGGCGGTCTCGGCGGCGGCCTTCGCCGCCCCGTACGGGGTGGTCGGGTCCGGGGCGGCGCCCTCGTCGTAGTGGACCCGGGCGCCGGAGAAGACCGCGTCGCTGGACACGTGCACCAGCCGCAGGCCCCGCTCCGCCGCGGCCATGGCGACCCGGACGGCGCCCTCCGCGGTGACGCCCCAGTCCGCCTGGCGGTAGGCCGTGTTGACCACGGTGTCCGGGCGCATCTCGTCGAGCACCCGGTCGAGCGCGGACCGGTCGCGCAGGTCCAGCGGCAGCCAGGCCATGCCGGGCAGGTCGCCGGGGCGGGTGGCGAAGGTCCCGGCGACCGGCCGTCCGGAGGCCGTCGCCTGCCGCGCCAGCTCGGAGCCGAGGTATCCGCCGGCGCCGACGATCAGCAACGTCATGGGGCGAAACCCTAGGCCAGGAGGGAACGGCTCCGGCGGTCGCGGACCGGTCAGTTTTCGAGAAGCCCCCACGGGGGTCACGCCCCTAGCGTGGAGCACATGACAACCACCGCGTCCCCCAGGTCCCTCTCCCTCGCCTCCGTCACCCTCGAGGTGGACGACGTCGAGTCCGCCCGCCGCTTCTACGACGCCTTCGGCGTGGCGGAGTACATCCGCCTGCGAGCCTCCGACGCCCCTTCCACCGGCTTCCGCGGCTTCACCCTGGCGCTCACCGTCTCCCGCCCCGCCACCGTGGACGGCTTCCTCGACGCCGCCGTCGAGGCGGGCGCCACGGTGCTGAAGCCGGCCGCGAAGTCCCTGTGGGGCTACGGCGGCGTCGTCCAGGCGCCGGACGGCACCATCTGGAAGGTCGCCACCTCCGAGAAGAAGGACACCGGCCCCGCCACCCGGGAGATCGACGACGTGGTCGTGCTCCTCGGGGTGGAGGACGTGAAGGCGAGCAAGCGGTTCTACGCCGAGCAGGGCCTGACCGTCGCCCGCAGCTTCGGCGGCAAGTACGCCGAGTTCGCCGCCGGGGACGCCTTCCCCGTCAAGCTCGCCCTGTACAAGCGCCCCGGGCTGGCCAAGGACCTCGGCCTCCCGGCCGACGGCGACGGCTCGCACCGCCTCGCCCTCGGCGCCACGGGCGGCCCGTTCACCGACCCGGACGGCTTCACCTGGGAGACCGCGGAGGCCTCCGTGGTCACGCGGTCCTGACGCACCGGCCCCCGGGGTGGTGCGTGCGGGGGTCGCTGTGGTGCCTGCACGGCTCCGTCGCCGGTTGCCGCTTGGATGAGGGCATGACCCTCGACCAGGTGCTGTACCGCGTCAGGCGTGGCCTGCTCGGCGAGCCGCTGACGGCGGAGAGGATCAGCGAGGAGAAGCTGAGCAACCGCACGGCGCTCGGCGTGCTCGCCTCCGACTGCGTCAGTTCGTCGGCCTACGGCACCGAGCAGATGCTGCGCGTCCTGGTGCCGGTCGTGGGGACGGCCGCCTTCACGGTGGTCATGCCGGTGACCGGGGCCATTCTCCTGGTCCTGCTGCTTCTCACGCTCTGCTACAGCGACGTCCTCACCATCTACACGCGGGCAGGCGGCTCCTACGTGGTGGCCCGGGAGAACTTCGGGCCGGACGTGGCGCAGGTCGCCGCGGTGGCGCTGCTCGTCGACTACGTCGTCACCGTCGCCGTCCAGGTGTCGGCCGGCACCAACGCGCTGATCTCGCTGGCCCATCTGGTGGGCGGCGGATGGAGCGGCCTTGACCACCTGCAGCAGCCGCTGTCCGTCGCTGTCGTCCTGCTGCTCGCCTACGGCAACCTGCGGGGAATCCGGGAAGCGGGGCGGGCGTTCGCGCTGCCGGCCTATCTCTTCATGGCGGCCATGGGGCTTGTCTTCACGGTGGCAGCGGTGCGCGGCCTCACGGGCACCCTGCCGCACGCCGACCTGAGGGCCGACGGCGTCGTGCCGCTGGGCACGCCCGGCGACGGCTGGCTCCAGGGCGCCTCGCTCTTCATCGTGCTGCGCTCCTTCGCCAACGGCGGCTCGTCCCTGACCGGGCTCGAGGCGATCTCCAACGGCGTCTCCGTCTTCCGCCAACCGCAGGGCCGCAACGCCCGCCGCACCCTGGTCACCATGAGCTGCGTGCTCGCCGTCCTGGTGCTCGGCGTCTCCGTGCTGGCCTTCCTGACCCACGCGGTCCCCTACGCCGACGGCACCCCGACGGTCATCGCCCAGGAGGCCCACCTCGCCTTCGGCGACGGGCCCTGGGGGACGGCGGGACTGGTCCTCGTCCAGCTGGCGACCGCCCTGATCCTCTACACCGGGGCCAACACGCCTTTCACCGGCTTCCCGTTCCTGGCCAGCTTCGTCGCGCAGGACCGGTTCCTGCCCCGGGTGCTGACCAGGCGAGGGCACCGGCTGGCGTTCTCCAACGGCATCCTCGTGCTCACCGTTCTCTCGCTGGCGCTGCTGCTGGTCACCCGGGCCAGCGTCGAGAAGCTCGTGGCCCTGTACGCGATCGGGGTGTTCACCGCCTTCACCATGGCCGGAGCGGGTATGGCCACCCATCATCTGCGCCGGCGTGAGCCGCTGCGCCGGGTGAAGATCGTGCTCAACGTGCTGGCGGCGGTCGCCTCGGCCGCCGTGGTGGTGATCTTCGCGGTCACCAAGTTCACCGAGGGCGCGTGGCTCGTCGTGGTCGTCTTCCCGGTGGGTGTGTGGGGTCTGGTGCGGATCAACCGCGAGTACCGGCGTGAGGCCGCCGCCCTGGAACGGCTGCCCGAGGGCGCGGACCGACCCGGGGCGCGCGACCATCACGTCCTCGTCATGGTCGAGGCGCTCGACCTGGCCACGCTGAAGGCCCTGCGGTACGCCCACGAACTGCGGCCCCACACGATCAGGGCGGTGCACTTCGCGATCGACGAGGCGCGTGCGCGACGGCTGTCCGCCCTCTGGGCGTCGACCTCGGCGACCTCGGTGGACCTGGAGCTGGTCGCCTGCCCCGACCGCCGGCTGCGCCACGCGATGCGGGAACTGGCCGTCAGGACGACGCGGGACGGCGACGTCTCGCTGACGGTCCTGGTACCGCGGCGCCTGTACAGCGGCGCCTTGGGCAAGCTGCTCCACAGGGGCACGGGTGAGTCGATGGCGCGGAGTCTGACGCACCTGCCCCACACCGCGGTGACCATCCTGCCGTTCGACGTGTCCCGCGCCCTGCGCGCGCTGGAGACGCACGGCATGCCCCCGCCGGACTGACACCCCGCCCGGCGCCGGGTGCCCGCGGAGATCCGCCCGCGCCGCCGGGTGCGGCCGCGCAGCCATCCGCCCCGCCCCGGGAGGCGACCGTCGCACCAGTGGTCCCACCCGTGCTGACCGCCGAGCTGGCCACGTACCTGCTGATGCCGCTGTGGGCCGCCGTCGCGACGGCCCGGGACGAGCCGGAGGACGACCTCCCGCAGATCTGAGCCGGCGGCGAGCCGGGTACGTGCCGGGGGCGCGGCGGGGGCGCGGAAATGTGGTTGCGCGGCCCGGTGTCCGCGGCCGACCATCTGCGCATGAACGCGACCACCGCCCACCCGCTGCCGCACTCCGACGCCCGATCGGCGCGCGGCCGACAGCAGCGGAACGCCGGCCTGCCGGGAGCGACCCGCCCACGCCGGTGAACGGGGCCCTGGTCGCGGGGCTGCTCGCGGGGTACGGCATCGCCGTGCCGGTGGGGGCGGTCGGCGCGTACCTGGTGACACTGAGCGCGCGGACCACGCCGCGCACCGGCGCCTGCGCGGCCCTCGGAGTGGCCACGGCGGACGGGCTGTACGCGTTGCTCGCCGTCCTCGGCGGGTCCGCGCTCGCCGAGTTCGTGCGGCCCCTCGCCGACCCGCTCCGGTGGGCCTCCGCGCTGGTGCTGCTGGCCCTCGCGGCGCTGGGAGCCGTCGGCGCCGTGCGCGCCTACCGCGCGCGGCGGACCGCGACCCGGGCCGGGGGGAGTCCGACCGGCCCTACCTGACACTGCTGGTGATCAGATCACGCTGCTCAACCGTTCTTAAAGACTGGGCGGGAGTGAGCCCTGGATCCAGGGCTGGTGCTCAGCCGCATGCCCCGAACGGTGTTGGGCATGCTGGTCGCCTGCTTTCGCCTCGGTGTCCGGCGGGACGGATCGTGTCCGTTGTCCGGGGATCGAGGGGCGGGTTTCCTCACGCCCTCGTGCACATGGTTCGGTCTGGGCGGCTCGATGTCCCGCACGATCGCTCCGGTCGTGCGGGGGCGTTGCCGTCCGACGCCGGACCGGGTGTCCGAGGGCGCGTCGTCCGATGGCGATGGCCGCGGCATCATGCCGCGTCACCGCACGGGTGGGGGCGGTGAGGGGTTTCTGCCAGTGCTGGGCGCCCCACCGGCTGGTGTAAGCGGGATCCACGGCGACGATGATCAGGCCGTGCTCGGCGGCCATGTTCACGATCCGCGCCTTCAACCGGCCGGTTGGGATCCCGGAGACCGTTTGCCGGAACGTCTTGCGGCGTCCGTGTTTCTCGCGGGTGGTGCTGTCGGTGAAGTCGAGGTCCTCGATCGCCACCGCCCCCACCCCCTCACGCACCGCCCAGTGCATCAGCCGGGTCAGCGCATGCCGCAACTGCGCATCACGACGCGACGCGGGTCCGGTGAGGTCGTAGGCGAAGCGGCGCGGCCCACCCACAGGGTTGCCGTGCGCGTCGAGACGGTAGGCGGCGAGGTGATCGGCGTTCATGTCCACGCCGATCACCCCCTGCGCTCGTGCGGCTTCGAGCGGAAGAGCCTGAACGGCGGGGCGTTTCCACGACGCGGTCAGGTACCAGCGGTCCCGGACCGGATCGTGCCGGATCTCGTAGGCGACAGCACGGTTGGCGTCGATGCGGTCGGTCCACTCCTCACCGCGGTGCGCGAACGCCACCCGGCCTGTGAGGACGTACCGGCCGTGCGGGGCGTTCGCCAGATGCTCCAGCGGCCTGGGCAGCTTGACGCTCACCTCACCGCCCGGGGCGACACGGATGGTCTCGTTGCCGAACCTCTTGCCCGACTCACCGTCCGCCGACAGGAACGCCCGGGCGGCCTCCCACCGCGCCCGCCACTCGTCCTCGGTGAGGCCGGCCTCCGCCAGATGGTGGCGCGTGGTAGCCAGGCGTTTGCCGCCCCGCACCACATGGACCCGGCCCGCCTCCCAGTCCGCCCTCACCTCGGCGTGCCGGGCCTCCAGCACCCGCAGCCGCTGCGCCTTGGCCCGCCACTCCCGCGCGGACCGGTAACCACCTGGAGACCGTTTGCTGCCTTTGGCACCAAGGGGCTGGGCCAAGCGGTCACGGATGACCTTCATGGTGGTCTCGAGCCGGTGGAGGTGAGCGGCCTGGGCGCGGCGGGCGAGCGCGTACTGGTCGTGCGTGGCCTTGGTGACCGCACCCGCCCACCGCGACGAACACGCGGCCGTCAGCGCCTGCTTCCGCACCGCCCACGACGCCGCACTCCGCTCGAAGCCGGCCTGCGCGTACACCCGCAGGTCACGCGAGGCGAGTGAACCCAGATGGGAGCCGACCTGCCGCAACACCTCCACGTCCAGCGCCGTCAGGTCCTTCAGCCGGGTCCGGATCGCGCACCCGGACGCCTCCCGCACCACGAACGGCACACGCAACGACCGCAACGGCCCAGTCACACGGGCAGCGGTCAGCGCGCGACGGCCTCCGCTGCCGTTCTCCACTGCCTCGACCGCTTCCACACCTTCACAACGACACGCACTCGCACACAGTCACGCTCACACAAACAGGTTCAACAGCCAACTGTTCCGCACCCCATGACGGTGGTGTACTTCGCGGCCCTGGTGCTCGGCGGCGACGCAGCCGGCGACCCCGCGCCGGCGGAGCGGGCCGTCTTCGTGCTGGCGGCGTTCGCGGCCTCCGCGAGCTGGCAGCTGCTGCTGGCCGGGGGCGGCGCGCTGCTGGGACGGGTCCTCACCGGCGACCGCGGCCGTCTGGCGACCGCCATGGCCTCCAGCACCCTGATCGCGGTCCTGGCCGTCCGCACGGTGACCGGCTGAGCCGCCGCGCGGAGACGCACCCGGCGGGCCGGGCCGCCGGTCACGCCCGTCGGGTGACGGGCGGTCGAGACGGCCCGGCCGCGGACCGCGGGCTCCTGGTTGGTCCGCCGGGAGGGGCGGGTCACTTCCAGCCCCCGTACGGCACCGTGATCAGTTCCATGGCGTGGCCGGCCGGGTCGAGGAAGTAGACGCCGCGTCCGCCGTCGTTGCGGTTGATCCGCCCCGGCAGGCTCTGTCGCGGATCGGCCCAGTGCTCGATGCCCCGGGCGGTGATCCGCGCGTACGCGGCGTCGAACTCCTCCTCGGAGACGAGGAAGGCGTAGTGCTGGGTGGCGAGGTGGTCCTCGGGGACGGTGGCGAAGTCGAGGGTGACGCCGTTGTCGAGCTCGACGGCCACGAACGGGCCCCACTCGGCGGTGATCTCGAGGTCCAGCAGCTCCGCGAAGAAGCGGGCGGATTCCCGGTTGTCCCGGGCGTGGACGATGGTGTGGTTCAACTGGACGGACAAGGTATGCCTCCAACGGGCATATCCCGGCACCTCCATGCTCCACCCGGACGGTGGCCGGCACGCGATGCGACCACCGACCCTAGTGCGCGGCGGGTGCCCCCGGGAAGTGCTTTTCGCAGGGGCGGGCCCGCCGCGGTCAGACCTGCACCCCTGGCACCCGGTCCTCGACGACCACGCTCGCGCGGGTGGTGACCGGGGCCCCCGGCTGCTGCACGTACGGCACGACGCGGAAGTCCGTGGTCCAGCGGCGCCGGTCGACGTGGACGCGGGCGTAGCCGCGCTGGGAGTTGAAGAACTTCATGTGCGGGTTGGCGGCGAGGAACGTCTCGCCGTCCGGGCCGACGTCCACCCCGTCGCCGCCGCTGGTGATCGACGTGCCGACGAACTCCGCGCCCACGGTAGGGGATTCGGGGTCCTGGTAGTCGCGCTTGAGGTCCCAGGCGTAGTTCTGGTGGCGGTCGCCGGTGATGACGACCAGATTGCGCACGCCGCGCCGGTCGGCCTCGGCGAGCAGGCGGTTGCGGTCGGCGACGTAGCCGTCCCAGGGGTCGAGCCAGACCAGTTCGGCGGGGCCGGGGTCCTTGTCGGTCTGGCCCATGGGGGCCTGGTTGCCGAGGATCTGCCACTGGGCGGGCGAGCGCGAGAAGTTGCCCAGCACCCAGTCGCGCTGCTTGGCGCCGAGGATGGTGCGGTCGGGGTCGAAGCGCGCGGTGCTGGTGGCGGACTCGCCGTCGCCGTCGGGCTGGTCGTCGCGGTACTGGCGGGTGTCCAGCATGGTGAGGTCGGCGAGGCGGCCGTAGGCGAGCCTGCGGTGGGCCCGCATGCCGGGGCCGTGCGGCATCTGGGTGTGGCGCAGCGGCTGGTGCTCGTAGAGGGCCTGGAAGGCGGCGGCGCGGCGCTGCCGGAAGACGGCCGGGTCCTGGTCGGGCTCGGTGTCGGCCTGGGAGATGTCGCCGGCCCAGTTGTTCTCCACCTCGTGGTCGTCGAAGGTGACGATCCACGGGAAGCGGGCGTGGGCCTTCCGCAGCGGCTCCTCCGCCTTGTAGAGGGCGTACTGCAGGCGGTAGCGGGCCAGGTCGAAGGTCTCGGTGTGGAACTTCGGGTCGGTGGTGACGCCGCGCCGGTTGCCGCGCACGCCGGACTCGTACAGGTAGTCGCCGAGGTGCACGACGAAGTCGAGGTCCTCCTCGGCCATGTGGTCGTAGGCCGTGTAGTACCCGTCCTGCCAGGCCTGGCAGGAGGCGAAGGCGAACCGCAGCTCGGCGGGCCTGCTGTGGGCGGGCGGGGTGGTGCGGGTGCGGCCCACGGGGGAGAGGTGCCCGGCGGCGCGGAAGCGGTAGTGGTACACGCGGTCGGGGAGGAGTCCTGAGACCTCCGGGTGGACGGAGTGGCCGAGCTCGGGGGTGGCGACCACGCTGCCGCGGCGCACCACCTTGCGGAAGCGGTGGTCGGCGGCGACCTCGTACTCCACGCGCACCGGTGCGGGCGGCATGCCGCCCAGCCCGTCGGCGGCGAAGGGGTCGGGCGCCAGGCGGGTCCAGAGCACGACGCCGTCCGGCAGCGGGGCGCCGGAGGCGACGCCGAGGGTGAACGGGTCGTCGATCGCGGCGGGGGCGGACCAGGCGGGGCCGGCGCTCCACAGGCCGGTGCCGAGCATCAGGGCGGCGGCCCCGGCGGTGCCGTGGCCCAGGACGGTTCTGCGGGACGGGTGCAGGGCGGCCATGGTGCCTCCTCGGAGGTCGGGCTGGGACATCCGGAAGGCTGCTCCCCGGCGATGACGCAACGAGGGTGCCCGAGTGGCCGATACATGAATTCGCGTGACGCGCCGCGCCAGGGTGGTTCACGCGCACGACGGTTGACGACCCGTCCGATCGGACGCCCACCGACCGGACGCCGCCCGACCCGACGCCGCCCGCGCCGTGGTGCGGGGGCGGACGGGCGACGGCCGTCAGACGCGGCTCACGCCCGCCCGGCGTCGGGGCCGTCGAACGGCTGGCCCATGAGGTGCAGCACGTCCTCGGCGAGGTCGAGCAGCTCGACGGGGTGCTCCGACTCGAACCAGGTGCGCATGGTGGTCCGCATGGCGGCCAGGAAACCTGCGGCCAGGACGCGGGAGCGGAGCGGCTCGGCGCCCCGCTCGGCCAGGACGTGGGCGAGGTCCTGCTCCAGGCCGGCATGGGTGGCGAGCTGCCGGCCGAGCAGGGAGGGGTGGCGCAGGGCGAGCCGGGTGCGGGTGATCGTCTCCCGGTCGGGGGAGAAGGGGCCGGGCTCGAAGGAGCGCAGGGCGGTCCGCAGGGCCGTCCAGGGGGACTCCTGCGCGGGCCGTTCGGCGACCGCGCGCAGCAGGGCGGCGGCCTGCTGCTCCTCGCCCCAGAGGACGGCGTCCTCCTTGGTGGCGAAGTAGTTGGAGAACGTGCGGCGCGAGACCCCGGCCTCGTCGGCGATCGCCTCGACCGTCACGTGGTCCAGTCCGTGCTCCACCGTCAGTCGCAGCGCGGCCCGGTGCACCGCCTCACGGGTCGCGGCCTTCTTGCGTTCGCGCAGGCCGGGAGGGCTGTCCGGGACGGCGCTGCGATCGGTGGTGTCCATCGTCGGCAATGGTAAGGCCATGGCAAGAAAAATGCCCAGTGGGAAAACTTGCACAGTGTGCATGTATCGTGGGGGTATCCCGCCCCTTCTCTGCGGGCATCCCTTTTCTTCTGCTCCTGCTCCGGAGGCCTTCTTGAGCGCGCCCGTCGCCGATCCCACAGCCGCCGCCCCGCCTGCGGGTCCCGCCCCGATGGGCCACAAGGCCATCCTGAAGGCGATGAGCGGCCTTCTGATGCTGCTGTTCGTGGTGATGATCAGCAGCACGATCGTCTCCGTGGCCCTGCCGCAGATCATCGGCGCCCTCAAGGGCACCCAGTCGCAGTACACCTGGGTGGTCACCGCCACGCTGCTGACCTCGACCGCGTCCACGCCGATCTGGGGCAAGCTGGCCGACCTGTTCAGCAAGAAGGCGCTGCTGCTGATCTCGATCTGCCTCTTCTTCGTCGCCTCGCTGGGCGCCGGTTTCTCGCAGAACACCGGCACCCTGATCGCCTTCCGCGCCGTGCAGGGGCTGGGCATGGGCGCGCTGCAGATCCTGGTCCAGGTGATCATCGCCGCGATGATCAGCCCGAAGGAGCGCGGCCGGTACAACGGCTACCTCGGCGGCGTGATGGCCGTCGCGACCGTCGGCGGCCCGCTGCTCGGCGGCGCCATCGCGGACGCCTCCTGGCTCGGCTGGCGCTGGTGCTTCTTCTTCGCACTGCCCTTCACCGCGGTCGCCTTCCTCGTCCTGTCCCGCACCCTGCACCTGCCGGCGGTGGAGCGCAGCGGCGAGAAGCCGAAGGTCGACTACCTGGGCGCCACCCTGATCGCCGTCGGCGTCAGCGTGCTGCTGCTGTGGGTCACCTTCGTCGACAACGAATTCGACTGGATCTCCTGGCAGACCGGCGCGATGGTCGGCGGCGCGGTCGTCCTCCTCGGCCTGGCCGTGCTGGTCGAGTCGAAGGTCGCCGAGCCCGTCGTGCCGCTGAAGGTCGTCAAGCGGCGCGACCCGGCCCTGGCGATCATCGCGAGCCTCGCGGTGGGCGTGGCCATGTTCGGCGGCGCCGTCTTCCTCGGCCAGTACTGGCAGATCGGCCGGGGCTACACCCCGACCGAGGCCGGTCTGATGACCATCCCGATGATGGCGGGCGTCCTGCTCTCCTCGACCATCGCCGGCCGTCTGGTCTCCAAGAGCGGCAAGGTCAAGCCGTTCATCGTGGCCGGCACCGTCATCCTCACGCTGGGCTTCCTGAGCCTGTCGATGATCGACGCCGAGACGCCCCTGTGGCACGTCTTCGCGGGCATGTTCCTGATCGGTACGGGCGTCGGCATGTCGATGCAGAACCTGGTCCTGGTGCTGCAGAACACCGTGCCCCTCGCGGAGCTCGGCGCGGCCAGCGGAGCGATCACCTTCTTCCGCTCGCTCGGCGGCACCATCGGCGTCTCCGTGCTGGGCGCGGTGCTCGCCAACAGCGTGGCCACGAAGATCACCGAGGGTCTGGCCAAGATGGGCGTCGACACCTCGGGCAGCGGCTCGCAGGCCGGCGGCAACCTCGACCTGGCCAGCATGCCCGCGCCGATCCGCGAGCTCGTCCGCGCCGCCTACGGCGAGGCCACCGGCGAGATCTTCCAGATCGCGGCGGCGGTCGCGGTCATCGGCATCGTCGCGACCGTCTTCCTCACCTCCACCAAGCTGCGCGACAGCGTGGACCTGCCGGCGGAGGACGCGGAGACCGCGAAGGTCTGACCTTCCGCGTCCGTGACGCCCGTGGGGCCGCCTCCCGTCAGGGGAAGCGGCCCCACCGGCGTTCGCACCGCTCGCAGGGAGGTGCTCACAGCGCGGTGTAGCCGCCGTCCACCAGGTGGTAGCTGCCGGTGATGAAGGAAGCCCGGTCGGACAGCAGGAAGGCCACCAGTTCGGCGACCTCCTCGCTCCGGCCGAGACGGCCGATCGGGTGCAGGCCCACCAGCGCGTCACGCGCGGCCGGCTCCAGGTTCTCCAGCAGCGGGGTCTCGATGAAGGCGGGTCCCACCGAGTTGATCCGGATGTTCTTCGTGGCGTACTCGGCGGCCGCGCACTTGGTCAGGCCCAGCACCCCGTGCTTGGCGGCCACGTAGCCCGCGGAGCCCTGGAAGGCCACCGAGCCGAGGATCGAGGAGACGTTCACGATCGCGCCGCCGCCCGCCTGCTCCATCGCGGGGATCTCGTAGCGCATCGAGTAGAAGACGCCGTCCAGGTTGGTGCGCACCACCCGGTCCCAGTTCCCCAGCTCCTGCTCGCCGGTGGGCGCGCTGTCGCCGCCGATGCCGGCGTTGTTGACGCCCAGGTGGCAGCCGCCGAAGGTGTCGACGGTGAAGCGGACGGCGGCCTCGACGGAGGCGGCGTCGGAGACGTCCACGGTGAAGGCGGCGGCCTCGGAGCCGCCGTTCCTCAGATCGGCGGCCGCCTGCTCGGCGCCCTCGGCGTTGTAGTCGGCGATCACGACCTTGGCGCCGCCCTCCGTGAGACGGCGGGCGATGGCGAGGCCGATGCCGGAGGCCGCTCCGGTGACGAGGGCGACGCGTCCGGCGAACTCGGTGGCGTAGTCGGTGCTCACAGTCGGGCTCACTTTCCTGGTGTGCGGCCGACCCGTGGGGCCGCGGCCGGTCCGGGGACGGGCGGGCCGTCCCGGACGATCTTGAGGGGAAGTGAAAAACATCCGCACGGGCACCGTAGACCGGCCCGGTCCGGCGGGCATGTCGGCGGCGGCCGGGTTCCCCCGTGCGCCGCGTCCGGCGCCAGGACGCGGACGGGCCGCCGTCGCGCCGGGGAAGGCCGTCGCCGGGCCGGAGGGTGCGGGTCGCGCTCCCGCAGCGCCGGGCCGGGCGGTCACTGCTACCGTTGATCTCGTGCAATACGGACAAATGGGGTGGCACTCACCTCGTCCGTTCGCCCCGGACGCCGGTGGAGCGGCCGCGGCCTCCCTGGCCGGTTCCGGGCGACCGCCAGGGGACACACATGGCAGACATCGGCACCGGGGCTTCCGCCCCGACGGTCACCAGAACGCTGGGGACCGCCCTGGCGACGGTCATGAGGGACACGGCGGCCTCGGTGGGCATGCTCCACCTGGCGTCCCCCGAGGAGAACGCGCTGAGGCTCGTCACCGTCGCCGGGGGCACGACCAGCCTCCTGCGCCCGTGGATGACGATCCCGCTGGACGCCTCCGCGCCGGCCGCGGACGCCTGGCGCCGCAAGGCCTTCGTCTGGCTGCCCGACCAGCAGGAGATGGCCCTGCGCTATCCCTCGATCGGCCTGATCATGCCCTACGACGTGATGCTGGCCGCGCTCCCGATCGTCGGCGGCACCAGGACCTGGGGTGTGCTGTCGGTGCTCCTGCCGGTGACGCACGCGGGACACCTGACCCCGGCGGAACTGCGGTCGCTGCAGGACGCCTGCGGGAGTGTCGCGCGCGTCCTGGACGAACGCGAGGCCTCCGGCGCCGGCCTGCCGCCCCTCGACGTGATCCACAAGGTCACGCCGCTCAGACGTGACGAACCCGCCCCCGAGGCCGCCCGGGCGGCGTACGACGCGCTGGAGCGGATCCCGGCCGGGGTCTGCGCCCTGGACCGTGACGGCCGGGTCGTCTACCTCAACCCGGCCGCCGCGCGGCTGCTGGAGATCGACGCCCACACGGCGCTGGGACACCGGCCCGACGCCATGCTCCCGTGGCTGCGGGACCCCGTCTACGAGGCGCAGTACCGTGCCTCCGTGGTCACCCGCCGACCCGTCGGCTTCAACGTGACCACGCCGTCGGGGCGCCGCCTGGGCTTCCTGCTCTTCGCGCACGAGACCGGGATCGCCGTCCGTGTCATGGAGGCCGACATGGCCGGCGAGCCGTCCCTGCCCAGGAACAGGGATCCAGGGCAGCCGTCCAGGATAGAGCCGGGCGACCTCTACCACCTGACCCACCTGTCGGCCGCGCTCGCCGAGGCGGCGTCGGCCGAGCACGTGATCCGCCTGGTGCGCGAACAGGTGGTCCCGGCCTTCGGGCCGACCGCCTTCGTCCTCGCCAAGGTGGAGGAGGGGCGGCTCACCGTCCTCGACACGGCCGGCCTGAACGAGGCCGGCAGCCGGCACCTGGAGGGGAAGCCGCTGACCGCGGACGAACCCGCGCTGCGGATGCTCACCGACCACCGCCCCCGCTTCTACGCGTCGGTCGAGGAGCTCTGCCGGGACCTGCCCCCCTCCCGGCAGGTGCCGGACGGGATGGCCGCCTGGGCCCTGATGCCGCTGGTGTCCGACGGGCGGGCGATGGGCTGCCTGGTCCTCGGCTACCGCGAGCCGCACCTGTTCTCCACCGCCGAACGCAGCCTGCTGGTCTCGCTCGCCGGTCTCATCGCTCTCGCCCTGGACCGGACCCTGGTCTCCGACACCGAGCACCGGCTGGCCCTGGACCTGCAGTCCTCGCTTCTGCCGAGCCGGCTGCCCGAGGTGCCCGGCCTCACCTTCGCCGCCCGCTACCTGCCCAGCACCCGCGGGTCCGGGATCGGCGGCGACTTCTACGACGTGATCCGCTGGGGCGACGAGGGCGCCGCCGCGGTCACGGTCGGCGACGTGCAGGGACACGACACGGAGGCCGCCGCCCTGATGGGCCAGGTGCGCACGGCGGTCCGCGCCGTCGCCGGCGCCCCGCCGGGCGAGGTGATGCGGCGCGCCAACACCCTGCTGGCCAACCTGGAGGCGGAACGCTTCACGAGCTGCGCCTACGCCGAGTTCGACCTGCCCGCCCACCAGGTCCGCATGGTCACCGCGGGACACGTGCCGGCGCTGCTGCGGCGGCTCGACGGGCGCACCGGGACGGTGGAGCTGCCGCAGGGGCTGCTGCTCGGCGTGGAGAGCGACCACGTCTACCGGACCAGGACGCTGGGCTTCGACCCGGGATCGGTGCTGGCCCTGTACACGGACGGTCTGGTGGAGAAGCCCGACACGGAGATCGACGCCTCGATCCAGGAGCTGGCGCGGTCGCTGTCCGAGGCCGACACCGGCGATCTCGACGGGACGGCGGAGAGCCTGCTGCGGCACGCGCACGCGTCGGGACCGCGCTACGACGACATCGCCCTGCTGCTGATCCGCTGCGACGTGTGAGGGCCGGCCGCCACGCACCCGAGGTCCCCGGCCGCGCCCCGCCACGTCGCCCTCACGGCGGGGCCCCGCAGCCGGGGGAGGGGCGGCTGCGGGCTCGACGGAGGGAGCCTGGTGGCCGGCGCCCTTGCCCGGGTGGGCGGCGGCCGGACCGGCCGGCGAGGCTGGGAACGGCACAGGCCACCCGCGGGCGACGTGCGTCGCGCGAGGGTGGCCTGTGCCGGGGGGTGGCGGGAGGGATCAGTGACCGAGGTCGATCCGGTAGCCGAGGTCGAAGCCGTCGGCGCCGGCGCCCGACTTGTCGAGGACGTAGGCGGTGCCGTCGACGACCGTCACGTGGTTCGGGTTCTTCTGCGTCGGCAGGTCCTGGACCGCGCCCGTCCGCGGGTCGACGACCGAGACCGTGGCGGCGACGCGGTTGGCGACGACCAGCTTGCCGGTGCGCTCGTCGGTGGCCACGGAGAGGGCGCCGGCGCCCGTGGGGACGGTGGCCGTGACGGTGCCGGTGTTCAGGTTGACGACCGAGACGGTGCCGTCGGTCTGGTTGGCGGTGTAGGCGGTCCGGCCGTTCCTGGACAGGGAGACCGAGATCGCGCCGGCGCCGGCCGGGTGGAACTTCACGACCTCGTCCTTGTACGGGGAGAACTGCGCGATGCGCGGGCTGTTGAGGTCGCTCGCGTACACCTTGCCGGTGTTCTCGTCGAGGGCCAGGCCCATGAAGCCGGCGCCCTCGACGGCGATGCGCTTCTTCTCCTCGAAGGTGTCGGTGTCGAAGGCGACGACCTCGCCGCCGTTGTACGAGGTGGCCCAGGCCAGGTCGCGCTTCTCGTCCACCACGACCTCGCGGGCGTGACCCACGTTCGGCAGGGAGGCGAGGTGCTTGCCGGTCCGCTGGCTGTAGACGGCCACGCCGTTGTCACGGGTGTTGGTGACCCAGACGGTGTTGTTCTCGTCGTCCACGTCGACGCCGTAGACGGCCTCGCGGGCGCCGGTCGCCTCGTCGACCACCGGCGGTATGAAGGTGTCCAGGACCTCGAGGGTGTCGGGGTCGAGCTTCAGCAGGGCGGTCTGGGTGACCGGCGGACGGCCGGTGGACGCGGTCGCCCACAGGACGTCGTTCCGCTCGGAGTAGGCCGTCTGGTAGAGGCCCTTCCACACCGGAGCGGTGGTCTCGACGGCGGCCGGCTTCGGGGTGAACGGCGTGGCGGAGGCCGGGGCGGTGAGGGTGAGGCCGGCGGCGGCTGCCACGGTGACGGCGGCGGCGACGCGGAGGCGTGCGGAGTTCATGAAGAGTCGATCTCCTGACGGAAGAGGCGCGGCAGGTGGAAGTGCCGTGCACGGAAGGGTGGTTGCGGGGCGGGGGGTCGGCCGGCCGCGAGGTTCCGGGCCTCGGTGGGCTTGGAACCCGTGGGGTCAGCCGGCCACAGGGGTTTCGGAGCCCTGGGCGGGGCCGGCCAGGGGGCGGGAGCGGCGCAGCACCAGGTAACCGGCGGCCGCGGCGCCCGCCGCTCCGCCGACCACGCCGCCGGCCGTGGACCAGGCGATGGTGGTGTAGGAGACCGGGGAGGCGACGGTCGTGGTGGCCGCCGTCGCGGCGCCGGCCAGGGTCTCGGGTGCGGCGGTGGAGTCGGTCGCGGCCGGGGCGGTGGCGCCCGCGGCGACGACGGTGAAGTCGACCTTCAGCGTGGTCGGCGGGTTCGGCGCGAGGAAGCGGAACCAGTGCTTGCCCACCGTGGTGTCGGCGGGGACCTCGACGTCGCCCTCGAAGGAGCCGTCGGCGTCGGTCTTCCACTGGCCGAGGATGCCGTCGTCGTCCAGCTTGATGGTGACGGTCTCGTTCTTCGGGAACTTCGTCACCTTGAAGTGGATGCTGCCGCCCGGCTGCACCTCGCTGGCGGTGATCTCGGCCTTGGCGCCGGAGGAGTTGGAGGCGGAGGCGGGAGCGCCGGTCGCGGCCGGGATCTCCTGCGTGGCGCCGCCGGCGGCGTCGCCGGAGCCGGCGGTGGAGCCGCCCGTGCTGGAGGACCCGGGCTCCGCGCCGTCGGTGACGGTGAAGTCGGCGCGCAGGCTGGTGGAGGGGTTGGGGGCGAGGAAGCGCAGCCAGTGGGCGCCCTTGGTGGTGGCCGCCGGGACGGTGACGCTGCCGGAGAAGGATCCGTCGGAGGCGATGGTCCACTGGCCGATGATCTCGGAGTCGTCCAGCTTGACGGTCAGGCGCTGCCCCGCCGGGAAGCCGGTGACGCGGAAGGAGACCTTGCCGCCCGCCTTGACGCTGGAGCCGGCGGTGATCGAGGCGGAGGCGCCGCTGCTGGTGCCGCCCGTGGTGGATCCGGAGCCTCCGGTCGAACCGCCCGTGGAGCCGCCGGTCGAACCGCCGCCGCCCCCCGTGGAGCCGCCGCTGCCACCCGTGGAGCCGCCCGTCGACCCGCCGGTGGAGCCGCCGGTGGAGCCGCCCGAGCCGGAGCCGCCGCCGGTGGAGGTCACCGTGAAGTCGGCCCGCAGGCTGGTGGAGGGGTTCGGGGCCAGCACGCGCAGCCAGTGCGCGCCCTTGGCGGTGCCGGCGGGGACGGTGACGGTGCCGGAGAAGGTGCCGTCGGCCGCGACCGCGTCCTCCCACTGCTTGAGGATCGCGTCGTCGTCCAGCTTGACGGTGATCTTCTGGCCGGGGGCGAAGCCCGAGAGGCTGAAGGACACCTTGCCGCCGGCGGCGACCGAGGAGCCCGCGGTGATGACCATCTTCGGAGCGGCGGGCGCGGGCCGGGTGGTGACCGTCAGGGTGGAGCTCTTGACGCTGGTGCCGGTGGCAAGGAAGCGCAGCCAGTGCTCACCGGCCCCGGTGCCCTCGGGGACCGTGACGCTGCCGGAGAAGGAGCCGTCGGAGCCGGTCGTGAACTGGCCTATCAGGGAGGCGTCGTCGAGCTTGACGCTCAGCTTCGCGTCGGCCGGGAAGCCGCTCACGCGGAACGGCACGCTGTCGCCGGCCCGCACCGAGGAGGACAGGAGCTCGGCGGCCGGCACCCGGACCCCGAACGTGACCGGGACGACCGTTTCCGGGGCGAGGAAGTGCAGGGTGTGCGCGCCCGCGGCGGCGGTGGCCGGGACGGTGAGCGAGCCGGAGGCCGAACCGTCGTCCCCGACGGTGAACTGACCGAGCACCGTCTGCTTGTCCAGCTTGACCGTCAGGGTCGCGCCGGCCGGGAAGTCCTTCACCGTGAACGGGAGCTGCGCGCCCGGCGTCACCGACGGGGAGCCCAGGGAGACCGAGGGGGCGGCGTCGGCGGTCGCCTGCGTGGTGAGGCCGAGGCCGCCGGTCAGGCCCGCACCGAGCGCCGGGGAGGTCAGCGCGCCGATGGTGAGCGCCGCGCCGGCGGTGGCGGCGGCGAGCTTGCCCATACGGCCGTGCGGACGGTGAGGGCGGTCGGCTCTGAAGGGAGGCATGGCTGCGGATGCTCCTGAAGGGGCGAAGGAACTGAAAACACCACGAAAGGGGCCGCACGCCGGGGAGGGATGCCCCAGGGCGACGTGCTTAGGTTAGCCTAACCAAAGTCGTGATGTGAGGGGTGGGTGACCGCCAATTCCCGCGCTCCGCACACGAGGCGACCGCGGTGTGGTGCTCAACCGGCCGGAGCGCCGGCTGTTAGCCCGTCCGCCGCGCCCGGAATGCCGCGCGTCCGGGGGCGACGCAGGCTCGGCGGGAGCGGACGTCACGGCGGAGGGATCGGGTATGAACAGGCAGGCGGACCCCGGGAAGCAGCTGCTGGCGGCGAGCGGGACGACGTTCGCCGGCGTGCTGCTGGGCGTCTCGGGCACGGTGACGGTGCTTCAGGGCATCGCGGCGCTCGCCGGCGACGACGTGTACGGCCGGATCGGCTCCTACGTCTTCGAGTTCACCCTCACCGACTGGGGCGTCGTGCACCTGATCGTGGGCGCGCTCCTGCTGGTGACCGGCGTCGGGCTGCTGGGCGGCAAGGAGTGGGCGCGGGTGACCGGCCTGGTGCTCGCGGTGCTCAGCATCGTCGAGCAGTTCATGTTCCTGCCCTACGCGCCGGTGTGGTCGGTGCTGCTCATCGCCCTGGACGTGTTCATCATCTGGTCGCTGGCCACCTACCGGCCGGCCTGAGGCGCCGGAGGCGGCCGGGCCCGGCCGGCGTCAGCCGCGCTCGCGGGAGTGGCCGAAGAAGACGCGGTAGACGACCAGCAGGACCAGCGCGCCGCCGATCGCCGACACCCAGGTCGCCGGGTCGTAGAAGTCCTGGTCGACCGGACGGTCGAAGAACCGGGCGGACAGCCACCCGCCGAGGAACGCGCCGATCACGCCGATGACCGTGGTGCCGATCAGCCCGCCCGGATCGCGGCCCGGCATCAGCACCTTGGCGATCGCCCCGGCGATCAGCCCCAGCACGATCCACGCCACGATGCTCATGTCCGGCTTCCTCCGCATTTCCGTCCCGTCAGGCCTCACGGCCGTACGGGGTACCTGCCCAGTGGAGCGGCAGGTCACGCCAGGATGGGCGGATGGAGCGAACCAAGGACGACCTCGACGTACTGGTCCTCGGCGGCGCGGGCGTGGACACCATCGTGTACGTGCCCGAACTGCCCCTGCCGGACGCGGACAGCCGGCTGGTGGAGGGGGTGCTGGCACGGGCCGGGCACACCGGGGACTTCGTGGCGCTGGGCCTGAGCCGCCTCGGCCTGAGGGTCCACCACCTCGACGTGGTGGGCGACGACCCCGAGGGCGAGCTGGTGCGCGCCTTCCACCGCGAGCACGGCATCGCGCTCACCGCGCCGCACGCCCCGGCCGGTACCCGGCGGGCCGTCAACCTGGTGGGTCCGGACGGCCGCCGGGCCTCCCTCTACGACGGCGGCCGGGGCGGCGGGCGCTACCCCGACGAGACGGTCGCCGCCCTCGCCGGGCGCGCCCGGCACGCGCACGTCTCCATCACCCAGCCGGCGGCCGACGCCCTGCCGGTGCTGCGGGAGGCGGGCGTCACCGTCTCCACCGACCTGCACGACTGGGACGGCGAGGCCGCCCACCACTTGCCGTTCGCGCTCGCCGCCGACCTGGTGTTCTGCTCGGCCGCCGCTCTTCCCGCCGACCCGCTGCCCACCATGCGCCGGATCGCCGAGCAGGGCCGGGCGCGGGTGGTGGTGGTCACCGCAGGCGCGGACGGCGCGCTGCAGCTGGTCGACGGCACGGTCCGCCGGATCGCCCCGGCCGTCCCGCCCGCGCCGGTGGTCGACTCCAACGGCGCGGGGGACGCCTTCGCGGCGGGCTACCTGTACGGCTGGCTGCGCGGCGAGGACGCCGAGCGGTGCGGACGCCTCGGCGCGGTCGCCGGCGCCCACGCCTGCACGGTGCCGGCCACCGCCGCGGACGCCGTCGACGAGGCCACGCTGCTGCGCGCCGCCGCAACCGCGGGCTGAGCGGCCGGGGGTGCGCGGCCTCCGCGGGGGCCCCGGGGTTGGGACCCCAGGCTTGGACCCCGGGCGGCACCGCCCGGTGACGGGCCCCCGCTGACGGACCCTGCGCCGACGGTCCTCCGGTGGGGGAGAGGGCTGGGCCATACAGGGCAGTGCGGCGGGCGGGGCGAGGTCAGGGCGTTAAGGCTGGGGCGATCAGGGAACCGGAGGCACACTGCCCAGCACCCGGAGGTCGCGTGCTCGTCGTCGTGCTCTCGCAGCTGGCGTGCGCCGCCGCGCTGCCCGCCGCCGCCCGGCGCATCGGCCGCGGGGTGTGGGCGGTCGCCGCCCTCGTGCTGGCCGGCTCGCTCGCCTGGCTGCTCACCCGCACGGCCTCCGTGCTGGACGGCACGACGTACACCGAGACCTACGCCTGGTCCCCGGCGCTCGGCCTGGAGATCGCGCTCCGCCTCGACCCGCTCTCCCTCATGATGGCCCTGGTGGTCACCGGCGTCGGCGTCGCCGTGATGACGTACGCCGCCTACTACCACCACCTCGGCCACGGCCGGGAGGCCGGACTGCTCCTGGCGTTCGCCGCGGTGATGCTGGGTCTGGTCCTCGCCGACCACCTGCTGCTGCTCTACGTCTTCTGGGAACTGACCTCCGTCACCTCCTTCCTGCTGATCGCCGGACGACGGGAGGGCGGCGACCGCCAGCGGGCCGCCGAACAGGCCCTGCTGACCACCGTCGCCGCCGGTCTGGCCATGCTGCTCGGCCTGGTGATGCTCGGCCAGGCGGCCGGCACCTACCGGATCTCCGCCCTGCTCGCCGACCCGCCGGCCCCCGGCGCGATGGTGACCTGCGCCCTGGTCCTGATCCTGGTCGGCGCGTTCGCCAAGTCCGCCCAGTTCCCGCTGCACGCCTGGCTGCCCGCCGCGATGGCCGCGCCCACCTCGGTCAGCGCCTACCTGCACGCCGCGACCATGGTGAAGGCCGGCGTCTACCTGGTCGCCCGGCTGGCCCCCGGCTTCGCGGAGACCACCGCCTGGCGGCCGCTGGTCCTCACGGTCGGCCTGTACACCCTGGTGGTCGGCGCCTGGCGGGCGCTGCGCGAGACCGACATGAAGCGGCTGCTGGCCTACGGCACGGTCAGCGAACTCGGCATGATGATCGCCCTCTTCGGCATGGGCACCCGCACCGGGGCGGTCGCCGGGGCGGTGCTGCTGCTCTCCCACGCGCTGTTCAAGGGCGCGCTGTTCATGGTGGTCGGCATCGTCGACCACCAGACCGGAACCCGTGACCTCCGCGAGCTGTCCGGCCTGGGCCGGGCGCTGCCCGTCCTCGCGGGGGTGGCCCTGCTCGCCGGGGCGTCGATGGCCAAGCTGCCGCCGACGATCGGCTGGATCGCCCAGGACGGCGCCCTGGAGGCCCTGCTGCACGGCGAGATCACCGGCGACGCGTGGGCGACGGCCGCCCTGTGCCTGGGCTCGGTCTTCACCGTCACCTACACCGCCCGCTTCCTTCAGGGCGGCTTCGCGGCCAAACGCGACCGCGGGCCCGCCGGTCCGGTGGAGTCGCCCCGGCCCCTCTTCCTCGCCCCGGCCGCCGCGCTGGCCCTGCTCGGGCTGGTGGCCGGCATCGGCTACCCGGCGGTCGACGCGCTGACCGCGCCGTACGCCGACCAGTACCCCGAGACCGGCAAGCCCTTCCACGCGGAGCTCTGGCACGGCTGGACCCTCGGCGTGTGGCTGGCGCTGCTGATCGTGGTGCTCGGCCTCGCCCTGCACGCCGCCCGCCGGCCGTTCTCCCGGCTGCTGCGCCGCCTTCCCCGGCTGCCGGACGCGGAGGTGTGCTACCGGCGCACCATGGTCGCCCTGCACCACGGCGCCGTCGTGTTCACCCGGTACACCCAGGTCGGCTCGCTCCCGCTCTACCTCACCGCCATCCTGCTCACCGTCGTCGTGCTCCCGTCGATCGCGGTGCTGCACGAGATGCCGCCGCTGCACGAGGTCCGCGCCTGGTGGACGCCGGCCGAACTGCCCCTGGCGCTGACCGTGCTGATCGCCGCCGCCGGAGCCGCGGTGATCAAGCACCGGCTCGCCGCCGTCCTGGTCACCGGCGCCGTCGGCTACGCCGTGGCCGGGCTGTTCGTGGTGCAGGGCGCGCCCGACCTGGCGCTCACCCAGTTCCTGGTCGAGTCGCTCACCCTGGTCGTGGTGGTCCTGGTGCTGCGCCGGATGCCGTCGCGCTTCACCCCTGCCTCCAGCAGCGTGCTGGGACGCTGGAGCCGGGCCGCGGTCGCCGTCCTCGTCGGGGTGTTCGTCGCCGGGTTCGCGCTGACCGCCCCTCAGGGCCGGCAGAACGCCGGACCGGCCGGCGAGTACTTGCGCAGGGTCGGCGAGACCGGCGGCACGAACGTCGTCAACGCGATCATCGTGGACTTCCGCGCCCTGGACACCATGGGCGAGATCGCCGTTCTGATGGTCACCGCCCTCGGCGTCATCAGCCTGATCCGGCTGGGCACCCGGCAGGACGAGAGCAGGCAGGACGAGACCCCGCAGCACGAGATCCCGCAGGAGGGGGCCGGACGGGACGGGACCCCGCAGGACGGGGCCACGGACGCCGACGGGACCGGCCGGCGCACCGCACCCGGTGAGCCCAAGGCCCCCTCCGACTTCCCCGCCGCCGCCCGCTGGGACGAGCCCCGCGAACACTGGCTGCCCGGCAGCACCGACCTCCTCGGCGCCGAACGCTCGGTGCTGATGGAGGTCGTCACCCGGCTGCTGTTCCCCTCCATCCTCGTCGTCTCGCTCTTCCTGCTGCTCTCCGGCCACTACCGGCCCGGCGGCGGGTTCGCGGGCGGCCTGGTCGCCGGGCAGGCGTACATCCTGCGCTACGTGGTCGCCGGGTCCGGCGACGTCGAGCGCGCCGTCCCGCTGCGTCCCGGCCACCTGATCGGCACCGGTCTCACCCTGGCCGCCGTCACCGGCCTCGCCCCGCTCGCCTTCGGACAACCGCTGCTGACGACCTCGCTGTGGACCTGGCACCTCCCGGTGCTCGGTCAGGTGAAGACCAGCAGCAGCCTCGTCTTCGACATCGGCGTCTACCTGCTCATCCTGGGAGTGATCCTGACCCTGCTCTCGGCCGCCGGCACCTCCCTGCGCGCCCCCGTGCCCCAGCTCGGCACCGGAACCGGCACGGCCGGCGGGAGGCGCCCGTGAAGAGCCTCGACCTCACCATGGCGCTGGTCGTCGGCGGCCTGTTCACGGCCGGCGTCCACCTGCTGCTGCAGCGCTCGCTGATGCGCGTCGTGCTCGGCATCATCCTGCTCGGCCACGGCGCCAACCTGCTGCTCCTGGAGGCCGGCGGGCCCCTGGGCGACCCGCCCGTCACCGGCGGCGACCGCGACGTCGACGTCACCGCCTACTCCGACCCGCTGCCGCAGGCCATGGCGCTCACCGCCATCGTCATCACCTTCGGCGTCACCACCTTCCTGCTCGCCCTCTCCCACCGCTCCTGGCGGCTCACCGGCCACGACGAGGTGCAGGACGACCCGGAGGACCGGCGGATCGGCGACGTGGGGGAGCGTGCCGACGACGACCCCACCCCGCACCTGCCGGCCGACGACCGGGGTGACGCCGGATGATCCTCGCCCTGGTCGCCGTCCCCGTGCTGGTCCCGCTGCTCGCGGCCGGCCTCTCCCTGATCGTGTCCGCCAGCACCGACCGACAGCGCACCGTCACCCTCACCGCGCTCGCCCTCGTCCTGGCCGACGCGATCGCGCTGCTCGTGGTGGTCGAACGGGACGGCACCGTGGTGGTGGCCGCCGGGGACTGGGCGCCGCCGGTGGGCATCGTGCTGGTCGCCGACCTCCTCGCCACGATGCTGCTGGCACTGGCCGTGCTGGTCGCCCTCGCGGTGCTGCTCTTCGCCGTCGGACAGGACAACGCCGACCGCGGACCCGGCATCACCGTGCCCTACCACCCGTCCTACCTGGTGCTGGTGGCCGGCATCGCGCTGGCCTTCCTGGCGGGCGACCTGTTCAACCTGTTCGTCGCCTTCGAGATGCTGCTCTCCGCGTCCTACGTGCTGATCACCCTCGACGCGGGCGCCGGACGGGTGCGGGCCGGCATGACGTACGTGATCACCAGCCTCACCTCGTCGCTGCTGTTCATCACCGCCCTCGGCCTGGTCTACTCGGCCGCCGGCACCGTCAACCTCGCCGACCTGGCCGTCCAGGCGGAACGGCTGCCGCCGGGGCTGCGCACCGCGCTGAGCCTGATGCTGCTGGTGGTCTTCGGCATCAAGGCCGCCGTCGTGCCGCTGCACTTCTGGCTGCCGGACAGCTATCCCACCGCGCCCGCCCCGATCACCGCCGTCTTCGCGGCACTGCTCACCAAGGTCGGCGTGTACGCCATGGTGCGCACCGAGAGCCTGGTCTTCCCGCGGGACGGCGCCTGGTGGGTGGCGGCCGTGCTGGCGGTCGCCACCATGTTCGTCGGCATCCTCGGCGCCGTCGCCCAGGACGACATCAACCGCCTGCTGTCCTTCACCCTGGTCAGCCACGTCGGCTTCATGATCTTCGGCCTGGCGCTGTCCGACGTCGCCGGACTCACCGGCACGATCCTGTACATCCTCCACCACATCACCGTGCAGGCCACCCTCTTCCTGGTGGCCGGCCTGATCGTCAACGCCGCCGGGACGGCCGAACTCTCCCGCATGGAACGCGGGGAGGGGGCCCGCCGGGTGCACCCCCTCACCGGGGTGCTCTTCCTGCTCGGCGCGCTCAGCATGGCCGGCGTGCCGCCGCTGTCCGGCTTCATCGCCAAGTTCGCGCTGCTGCGGGCGGCCGCCGCGCACGGCGGGGTCGCGGCCTGGCTGCTGGCCGGGGCGGCGCTGGTCACCAGCGTGCTCACCCTGTACGCCATGGTCCGGGTGTGGCGCGGGGCGTTCGCCCCCGGGCAGGGCGACCCGCTCCCGCTGCGGGGCCGGCCCGGGATGATGCTGACCATGTCCGCGGCCGTCGCCATGGGCCTGACCGGACTCGGCCTCGCGGTGGCCGCGGGACCGCTGGCCGACCTGGGCGAGCGGGCCGCCACCGAACTGGTGGAGCCGGGCGGATACCGCACGGCCGTGCTGACCGGGGAAGGTGACGGCCGGTGAACCGCTCCCTGCTGCGCCGGCTGCCCGCGCTGCTGTGGCTGTGGGTGCTGTGGGTCCTGCTCTGGTCCACGCCCAGCCCGCTGGTGATCGTCGGCGGCCTGCTCGTCGCCCTGTCGGTGCTCGCGGTCTCGCGCTTCCCGGTGGTCTCCCGGCAGATGACGGTGCGCCCGCTGCGGCTGGTCGCCCTGTGCGGCCGGATGATCGCCAACCTCGTCGTCTCCGCCACCGCGGTCGCCTGGGCCGCCGTGCGGCACGGGCCCCGGGTGCGGGCCGCGATCGTGGAGATGCCGCTCGACGCGGACAGCGACCTGCTGGTGACCCTCGCGACGCTCCTCACCAACGTCTCGCCCGGCAGCCTGGTGCTGGAGATCGACCGCCGCCGCGGCGTGCTCTACGTCCACGTCCTGCTGGTCGCCGCCTCCGGCGAGGCATCCGCGGCCCGCCGCAAGCTGCTCGCCAACGAGCGCCGGCTGGTGGCCGCGCTCGGGCGCGACGGCCCGGACGCCGTGCCGCCGCTTCCGCCTCCGCCGTCCTCGCCCCCGCCCCCGTCACGGAAGGACGACTCGTGACCGCCGTCTACTACGTCGTGTTCGTACTGCTCGGCCTCTCGTCCCTGCTGACGGTGGTGCGGCTGGTGAGGGGGCCGGGGGTGCTGGACCGCATCGTCACCCTGGACGTGCTGGTCACCCTGTTCGCGGCCGGCATCGCCGCGGAGGCCGCGCGGCGCGAGGACGGCACGGGGCTGCCGGTGCTGCTCGCCGTCACCCTGCTGGCCTTCGTCGGCTCGGTCACCGCGGCGCACCTGGTGGAGAAGCGGGAGGGCATGCGGTGAGCGTCTTCCTGGACGTGGCCTCGGCGGTGCTGCTGATCGGCGGGGCGCTGTTCTGCCTGCTGGCCTCGGTCGGCGTGCTCCGCTTCCCCGACGCGGTGTGCCGGCTGCACGCCGCGGCCAAGGCCCAGACGCTGGGGCTGCTGATGATCCTGCTGGGCGCGGCGCTGCAGAACGCGCCCCGGTACGCGGTGCCGCTGGCCCTGGTGGCGCTGTTCCAGCTGCTCACCATCCCGGTGACCGGGCAGATCGTGGGCCGCACCACCTACCGCACGTCCTCGCTGGCCGAGTCCTCGCTCACCGAGGACGCGCTGGCCCGCCGGCTGCCGCCGGAGGAACGCCTCCCGAGCCCGGACGACTGACCGGGCCCGCCGGGGCGGGGCCGGGCCGTGGGACCGGACCGTGGAGGCACGCGCGGTGGGGAGCGCGGGGCCGCCGGGGGGGGGGGGGACAACACC